>NZ_JAELVH010000150.1 GCF_019399235.1 Streptomyces poriferorum
GGTGCCGACGGGGTGGACGGTGGGGCAGTACCGCCGCCAGCTGTCGAGGAACTTGTTGCGCGTGTAGCCCTTGCGCTGCGTTCCGTCGGCCATCCGGACGTTGCCCGGCCCCACGCCGAAGCCTCGCAGCAGCCTGCCCAACTCACGGGCGTTCAGCCCGCCGCGCCCCCACTCCGCCCACGGGCTCTCGGGGTCCTGGCGCAGGTGGTGCAGGAGTTCCTCGGTGGACAGGCTGTCCACCTCCCGCTGGGCAGCGAAGATCCGACGGATGTCGGCGAGGATCCGTGCGCCGCCGGGGTTGTCCTCCTCGGCTGTCACTTCGGCGGCGACCATGCGTGCGCACGCCATTCGAGCCCGGCGCGGCCAAGACCCACCGGCCAGCTCGGCGACGATCACCAAGGGTTCCCAGGTGTCGGCGGCGCGGTCCTCGACCGGCATGTCCGGCTCAAGGATGGCCGCCTCCTCCAGAAGCGGCCCGGCCCACGCGTTGACCCGGTCGCGCAGTTCGTGAAGGGCAGGAATGTCACGGCGGGAGCGGAAGGGCTTCACCTTCTCCCCTTCGGCCCGTCGACGCATCCGGATCACGACCGACCGGTCCATGATCGTGTCGGGCAGGTTGCCGATCCCCGCGATGGCCGCCATGGCGAAGGTGGCGAACTTGTGCGGGGTGTGGTCGTTGCCGACGACCCGAGTCACGTAACGCCCCCGCTGATGACCGGCGTTGAGTAGGCCACGCGTCTCCTCGTTCCGCTCCGCCTGCTTCGGCGTACCGAAAATGGTGTCTGCCTCGTCCACCAGAAGCGTCGGCGGCTCCTCCTCGGTGATCGAGCGGAAGATCGCCGCCGGCGTGGTGTTGATCGTCAGCATCGGCTCGTGGACCGTCTCGGTCAGCACGTCCAGGAGCCGCGACTTGCCGCACCGCTTCTCCGGCCCCACCACCGCCAGACGCGGCGCGTGCTGCCACGCGGTCTGCAGGTGCGTGGCCACCACCCACAAGGCGATCGCATCGAGCGCCTCCGCTGACGGCGGGATCACGAACTGGGCTATCTGCGAGTGCAGTTCATCCAGCAGCGTGGAGCCCTGCGTCGGCTCCGCATCGCGGACGTCCTCCAGCCCGCTCGGCGCCTGCGCCTCAGCGGCGCTGTCGGCGGCCGAACCGCCGGTCAGGCCCGGATCGGTGTCCACGGGCTGGGCGGCGCCCAGGTGGGCACCTGGCCGACCAGGGATGGCGGTCGTGGGCCAGCTCGCCCTGGCGGGCTCGGAATAGTCCTTGGGGTTCTCTGGTTCCACTGGGCAGCTCCTCGTCTGGCGGTGGTGGGCTTGCGCGCCCTTGCCGCCGGGTTGGTTCTTGCAGGGCCGATCGGGGTTGCTCGGGCCTCCGGCGTTGCATCGCCGGAGGCCCACTTTGTTCCCTGAGGGAACACGGACCGTACGGCCACACCCGGCAACAGTCCAGCGATTCTGTGTCAGCTCAACGCAGAATGGTTTGTTAGCCTGCTGCCTTTTCATGCGGCCAGCCCCAACAGGGTCAGCAGATCCGCGGTCACGACCCGATAGGCGTTACCCAGCCGCAGGACCTTGCACGGGTACGCGCCGCGCTTTGCCAGCTCGTACCCCTTGCTTCGCCCGAGCCCCAGGGCGCGGTTGCTGGTTTCGAGGTCAATGGCTACTGGAAGGGCTAGCAGGTCCTCCCGGCTCATCCCCTTCGGCGGCCCCTCCGTGGTGTTTTCGCGCATGCGCCATCCCTTGCGGTACAGCCGTCGGCGAACGCGGTCATCACGTCCGGCTCCAGGCAGCTACCAATCAGGATCCACAAGCTAATGTGTCTACATGACACAACGCCGTGTGGATGATGAAGCGGACAACTTCCCGGAGTGGGTGGACCGGGTTCAGGCAAACGTGGCCGGCGAAGTCCGCCGCAGGCGAAAGGAGATGGGGTGGAGCGCGCAGGAGCTGGCCGACCGGTGCGAGCAGCTCGGGCACCCGATCCCGCGCAATGTGATCGCCAACATGGAGTCCGGCCGCAGGGCCGGACTGCCGCTGGTGGACGTCTTGGTCCTGGCCGCCGCCCTGGAGACGTACCCCGCCTGCCTGATCTTCCCGGTCGGCTACGTCGAGGAGACCCAGGAGCTCCCCTTCCAGAGCCTCGTCCCCACTTGGGACGCCCTGCGTCGCTTCTCCGGCGAGCAGGAAGTCTTCGGGCGCGACCTGGGTCTCGTGCCCGACTTCGAAGCCCACACGAGCCTCGTACGCACCGCCCTAGCTGCGCTCGACGAAGAGGAGCAGGCACGGTTCGCGGCCAAGACGGCAACCAGCCGCGCCCAACAGGAAGAAGCCGAACGGAAACGGACCGAGTACGCCGACCAGGCCATCTCGGCCAAGTACAAGCTCCGTCACCTCCGTCGAGACCTCCTCGACGACGGAGCCATCCCGCCCGACCTCCCACCCGCACTCCACGACGTCGACCCGCCCGAATGGGCCCCCGATACCACCACGGAGGAACGCCCTTGAAGGGATCCACCCACCGCCGCTGCTACTGCCGCGACGCCGAGACCGGCAAGCCGCTCGGCAAGAAGTGCCCCAAGCTCACCAGCCGCAAGCACGGCTCCTACTCCATACGCCAGGAGCTCCCGCCCCGAGCCGATGGCACGCGCCGCTCCTTCAACCGCGCCGGCTACGAAACGTTGAAGGCCGCGCAGATCGCCCTGGACCACGTACGAGCCCTCATCGCCATCGCGGACTCGGACGATCATCACGACCTGGACCGGATTGCGGAGCTGCTCGAACAGGTCGCCGACGAAAAGGCTCCCCTGCCCGACATCGAGGACACCCGCAGGCGTTTCAGGGCGGGCTTGGACCTGATCGGACGGCGAACGGTGGGTGAGTGGCTCGATCAGTGGCTTGCTGCGAAGAAGTCACGGAAGACGACGCTCAACGGGTACGCCTCCCACATCCGCGTCCACCTGAAGCCCCGTATAGGCCATGTCCGTCTCGACCGTCTCAACGTCGGCCACCTCGTGGAGATGTACGACGGCATAGCCGACGCCAACGAGGTGATCCAGGCGGAGAACCTGGAACGACACGAGCAGATCGCCAGGTGCAAGCCCCGCAGGCCAGGCCGTCCCGTCGCAGCCGAACGAGCCCTGCTCGCCGTCGAACGGGCGAAGCTCGCCAAGATGAAGCCGTTCCGGAAGATCACCGGGCCCGCTACGCAGCAGAGCATCCGGCGCACGCTGCGAGCGGCCCTGAACGCGGCCATCGCCCAGCAGTTCATCACCTTCAACCCGGCCTCCCACGTCGAGCTGGAGTCCGGCAAGCGCCCGAAGCCGCTCCTCTGGACCGCGCAGCGGGTGGAGCGCTGGCGTGCCACCGGTGACCTGCCGTCGCCGGTGATGGTCTGGACGCCGGCTCAGTTCGGAACGTTCTTGGACGCAGCCGAATCCGACCGGCTCTACGCGCTCTTCCACCTCGTGGGTACCCGTGGTCTTCGCCGTGGCGAGGCCGTCGGCCAGAACTGGACGGACGTCGACCTGGACGCCGGCCTCATCACACCGGCCAAAGAGATCGTGGTCGACGGCTGGGATCCGTACGAGTCCGCCCCCAAGACGGACGGCAGCGCCGGGACGATCGCCCTGGACAGCGTCAACGTCGCTCTCCTGCGGGAGCAGCACAAGGCCATGCAGAGCGCTCGGGAGGAGTGGGGCGACGCCTGGAACGAGACGGGCAAGGTCTTCACTCGCGAAGACGGCTCCTGGCTGCATCCGGAGACGGTCTCCGAGACGTTCAGGCGCATCCTCGCCACCACGGATCTGCCGCCGATCACCCTGCGCGATCTGCGCCACGTCGCGGCCACGCTCACCCATGGCGGGGGCGGCGACCTGCACACGATCAAGGAGACGCTGCGCCACTCCACGATCACGCTGACCTCAGACACGTACACGAGCTTGTTGCCGGAGGTCGACAAGGCTGCCGCCGAAGCCGCTGCCAAGTTGGTGTACCGAGCCCGCAGGCAGAAGACGCCCGGCGACTCAAAACCGGCCACACCCTGAGGAAAAGCAGCGCAAGATTGCTGTCGTGGAAAACGAGAGCAATCTGCTCATAACGCTGATCACGATGGATCGTGCGGCATCGTGCACCATCTTCACTCGTTCAGATGGGAAGGAGGCCCGGTTTCCGTTAGATCCCTCCCCGTTCGAGGACACGAGCGTCATAGCCAGACTTGACTTCAGCCCTGCTTTCGAAGCCCTCCTCGCTACGACCCTGAGCGGTGATCAGGTTCTTTTCGAGATGCCGCTGGAAGGGGTTGCGGATCAGCTGGCAGGAAGGCTCGTCGTGTACCTCGACCAGAACCAGTGGAGCCTACTGAGCAACGCTGCCAGCGGAGTACCGAAGAGCAGCGAGGCGGATCGCGCCGCTGCCCGAAAGCTCAAGGAATGGGTGGACCAACGCCGGATCATTCTGCCCGCTTCTGCCGGCCACTACTACGAGACGGGCAAACGGTTCAGCACCGACAAACGGTATGCCCTCGGACTGACGATCCTTCAGTACAGCCGAGGCTGGCAGATGCGTGATCCATTGCAGGTTCGACGAAACGAGCTCCACGATGCCTTCTGCTACCGGCTGGGCAGGCCCGACAGCATGCGCTCCGACCCAGTCTTTACCCTCGCCCCGGAGGCTCTCCACTCGCCGACCCGGTCGGCTGATGCTGAGCCACCGTCGACGGTCCAGAATCACTTGGATTTCCAAACCAAGGCATTGCTCGCGGCTTCCGTCTCCATCGACACGATGCTCGACACCCAGCGGGTCGAGGAGGGACCGGACACCGGTTGGACCGCAGCGAGCCAGCGCTTCAGCGACTGGCTGGACGGGCTGGCTCAGGATTCGCAGCAGAAGCGTAGAGCCATTGACATACATCTCTTGACGGATCTGCAGCGAGAACTCGCTGAGGAGGCCGCTGCGGCAGATGTTTCGAAGGAACTATTTCGGCAGTGGGGCTTCAAGGGATTGGTGCGCGCTATTGGCGATTCTCCGGCTGTCGGCCTCTTTCGGGAGATACTTCAAAGTCGGCATCTCAACAAGGGCACGACGTGGCGACCTAATGACCTGACGGACATGATCTACCTATCCTGCGCAGCCGGATACGCAGACCTCATCGTCTGCGAGAAGCACATGCGCGATCCGTTGCAGCAAGGCCTGAAGCGCATGGGCCGTTCGGCACAGGTCTATCGCCGGCTTTCCGACGCGGTAGCGGCCATCGAGGAGCTTCTGGAAGCGGCTTCGGCCCCTGTCACCCCCGCACAGTAGCGCTGGCCGGCCAGCTACCGACCTGCTCTGCATCAACGGGGTGACCTAAGGGGTTCTGGGGTTGGGCGGCTGTCGAGCGCCGACGACGCCAGCCGGACGAAACCTAGTCCCGGTTCGGCAGCTGGTTAAATCCGCCGCAAGGGTGTAGGCACCGGTAGCAACAGATTTCTCTACCCCCCGGGTCTTCCCCCAAGCCGTGCTGGAGTTCCTCGTGGCTGAACTCGACTTTGGTGAAGCGGGCTAGCGGGTCTCTCGGTCGAGCCACCAAACTTACTTCGTGGAGCTGCAAATGGGACTTTAAGAGCCGCGGAAAGGCGGAATCCACCTCACCATCGACGTGTAGACAGCTCATCAAACCACAAACGTTGCACGTTCCGGCAGTGTCATGCCGCACGGTGATCTCGTATCGGGTGTCGAGCAGGTGCGGGCAGGAATCGATGTCCTGCCCGCACAAGGAACAATTGCAAGTCGCCGTAAAACCAGCAGACATGCCCCACCTGCTATGCATGAGTGTGAGTCGACACACTTCCCAGTAGGTGTCATCGGAGTACTCGATGTTGCAGCCAAAAAGTCCACCTACGAGGGCTGCGACATGGTGAGCGTGATGGTGAGCGAGTTCGGAAAGCTCGCTGTCTTCAAGAAAGTTGTAGGCATCGACAGCACGGTCCAACGAGGCGCGTGCCACCCTTTCTAGCTCGTGCCATGGGTTGCTGAATTGGGGCATGCTGCGCGGCCCGCGCAGAGAACTCGCCATCGCAAAGTACTGACGATGGCCCCACTGATCGGAAGTAGGTGGACCGATCGACCAGGAAGGCGGCAAGATAGATGCTGCAATGCTGCGTCGCAGTTGGCGCCGGGCGCGCGTCCACACACGCACAAGAAAGTCTCGTTGCGCGCTCGTCGTCCACAGTCCGCGGCGGTAAATTTCCTCCGTCGTTGACGTCCAGGATGGAATACGGGCCACGGGCACGCCCCATGTAAGGGAGATGCTGCGATAGCACTGCCCGTATAGGCGCGCGGATTCCCGCAAGGCCATCACGCCATCTTGGTACATCATGGCTACGCGCGTCGGCCCTGATGCCGGGGGGAGCGGTACCCCAGTTCGGATGGCGAGGCCAGAGAACCTCATCCGGTGTTGTTCTCCGGGGCGGCATCATCCCGTCCTGCCGACGGCAGCTCAGCAAGAGTTGAGTCGGACACGGCAAACTGGACGAGGTTATCGATGTCTGCCAGGCGGCCGGTGATCTCGAACCCTCGGACAACCGTCTCGTTCTCAGTCCGTACGATCTCAGCGATCTTGACTGTCACGCGCGCTTCCTCGACCTCCTCAGCAGGGCAACCGGGCCCCAGTGAAGAGCGCGCCCGCTGCCAGGCAGCCAGAACGATGCTCTTGACCAGATCGGTGGTGAGCGTGGTGGCCACTGCAATGCCGATGGTGGCCACCACCGCGGTGGCCCCGTACTCACTGAGATAGCGGCGGTCTTCTCGCCCGCACGCGAAGTCGATGTCCACGCCGCGGTGTCGCAGTGTCTTGACCAAGCCGGCCACATCGTCCCGATAGACGGCCACCCCATCGACACGGGAGTCGGGGAGCAGGAACACGCGGCCGCCTGACGGGGCAGTCACCACCCGCTCGGGCAGGTCTGCCGCTGAGATATCCCAGCGTGTCACATCCCCAATGATCTCTTCTGCCATCAGCAGGAGCCCTCCCGTGTCTCTACGTTGTGCAGGTGCGGAAGCCTGTAGCGACGAGGGGCTGCCGCCTCGCGGGGCGTACGCCAGCGCCCGCCCGGCCCATCCGTCACCGAACCCTCGGGTTCCGACTCAAGGTTCGACGACCACACGCCAAGTTTAGAAGCGAGCTAACCCCTCCAGAGCGGTTTCAGAGACCCTGGTGACACTCACGCTCACGCATCGCTCACGCAAAGCGGCCAGAGACGACGGAGCGCCTCAACCAGACGAATCCGATTGAGGCGCTCCGGTGCAGGTCAGGCGGGGTTTCCCCTCCCTGCTTCGCGTAGGCCGTGTGGGACTCGAACCCACAACCAACGGATTAAAAGTCCGCTGCTCTGACCAATTGAGCTAACGGCCCTCGGCGAATCACCCCCGAGCATAGCCCGCCGTGGCCCGGCCGCCGATCGGGTATCGGTTGCCGGGCCCCGTCGTCGTGGAAGCAGCCGCGGTCAGCGGGTGTTGCCGCGGGTGATCGTGCGTTTGTGATCCGGATTGAGGAACCAGTGGCGGGCCGAGGCGAACCACCACGTGGCGGCGAAACCCAGGACCACCAGGACGGCGACCGGGGCGTAGTTGAAGGTCTCCCACGTGACGGGCGAGACCTGGGGCAGCATGAAGAGCACGGTGATCACCGCCACCCACACCACCGCGACGATGCCGATGGGCCGCGACCAGCGCCCGAGGTGCCAGGGTCCGGGGCGGAAGTCGTCGCCGCGCAGGAGGCGGAGCAGGGTCGGGATGACGTACGCGATGTAGAGGCCGATCACCGCGATGGAGGTGACGGCCGCGTACGCCGTGACGTTGATCAGGTACGGGAGGCCCAGGACCAGCGCGCCGGACGCGGCCAGCCAGACCGCGGCCACGGGAGTGCGGGTGCGGGGGCTGACCGTGTGCCAGACGCGGGAGAACGGCAGGGCGCCGTCCCGGGAGAACGCGTAGATCATCCGGCTGTTCGCGGTCACGGACGCCATGCCGCAGAAGAGCTGGGCGCCGATCACCACGAGGAGCAGGAGCTTGCCCGTGGTGGCGCCCAGGGCGTCGAGGAGGATCTGGGCGGGCGGGGCGCCGGTCGGGGAGGCCAGGGCTCCGTCGTACGACTGGATGGCGAAGGTGAAGCCGAGGAGGAGGACGAATCCTGCGATCCAGGAGGTCCAGATGGACTGGACGATGCCGCGCGGGCCGGCCGTCGCGGCGTCGTGCGTCTCCTCGGTCATGTGGGCGGAGGCGTCATAGCCGGTGAAGGTGTACTGGGCCATCAGCAGCCCGATCATCACCACGTAGAAGCCGCTGCCCCAACCGGTGTTGTTCACGAACTCGGTGAAGACGAACGACGCCGACTGGTGCGAGTCGGGTACGAACGTCAGCGCGCCGACGATGACGGCGACGCCGAGCACGTGCCACCAGACGCTGACGCTGTTGAGGATCGCGACGATCCGCACGCCGAAGGTGTTCAGCAGGCCGTGCAGCAGCAGGATCGCGGCGAAGAGGAGGATCGTGCGGCCGGGCGTGACCTCGAAGTCGAACTGGAGGTTCAGGTAGGCCCCCAGGAACGACGCCGCCCCGAAGTCGATCCCGGCTGTCACGGCGACCTGCCCCAGCACGTTGAACCACCCGGTGAACCACGCCCACGCGGCCGCCGAGCGGGGTGGGGCCAGCCGGTGGGCCCAGAAGTACAGGCCGGCGGAGGTCGGGTACGCCGAGCAGATCTCGGCCATCGCCAGCCCGACGAACAGCGTCATCAGCCCGACGCCGACCCAGCCCCAGGTGATCAGGACCGGGCCGCCGGTGTTCATGCCGAACAGGTAGAGCGTGAGGCAGCCGGAGAGCACCGAGATGATCGTGAACGAGACCGCGTAGTTGGAGAAGGCGGACATCCGGCGGGCGAGGACCTGCGTGTAGCCGAGCTCGGCCAGCCGCGCCTCGTCGGAACCGGCGGGCGGGGACGTGGTGTCGGACGCGCGTTTCGACAGGGTCTGTGGGGTGGCTGGGGACGGTTGTTCGGAAGGCGCTCCAGGTGGGTTGGTTGTCATGCCCCCAGCGATTCCCTCGCCGGGGGCACGACATGCGCCGGACGCGGACCGGTGTGCCGGCCGAGCGCGATCCGCCTCCCCCGAGGAAGGCGGATCGCGCCTGCGTCAGGAGAGCCTGGAGTACATCTGCCAGCCGGCGCCGACGCTCGTGCGGGACGCGAACGCCCCCTTGCCGTCGCCCCGGTAGGCCCACAGCACGCCTGCCGTGTCACGGGCGAGCAGGTCGGCCTTGCCGTCACCGCTCGCATCGCCCACCCCGACCAGCGAGTTGTAGACCTGCCAGCCGCTCCCGACCTTCACCCGGGCCGCCAGCGCGCCCTTGCCGGTCCCGGCGTACCGCCACAGCACGCCGGCCGTGTCCCGGGCCAGCAGGTCGCCCTTGCCGTCACCGTTCAGATCACCGGCACCCGCGAGCAGATAGCCCTTCCAGCCCGTGCCGATCTTCACGCGCGCCTTGAAGACACCGGCGCCCGTGCTCTCGTACAGGTACAGATAACCGGTCGACGTCTCGCGCGCGATGACGTCCGACCGCCCGTCCCCGGTCAGGTCGCCCGGCGAGGTGAGCACGTCGTAGATGTTCCAGCCCAGGCCCACCTTCGTGAACGGCGTCGTCGGCTTCAACGCCCCACCGCACGACGGCTTGTACGCCCTCAACTCGCCGCTCGTCACCCGCACCAGCACGTCATTGCACCGGTCACCGCTCACATCGTCGAACGGGACGGCAGCGGTCACGCTGTTCGCGCCTGTCCAGCCCGAACCGGAGACCTTCGCGTGAACCGTTCCGGTCCCGTCGCCCGTCCCACCGCGGAAGTCGGCAACCCCCGCCGACGTGAACGCCAGCAGGTCACCGAAGCCGTCGTCGCCGACGAAGTCCCGGGTGGCAGCCGCGCCGCCCGTCACCTTCACCGAACCAGACTGCGCGAGCGCCGCGCCCTGCCCGTCGGCCGGCTTCGCCGAGAGGGTCCAGGTGTACGCGCCGTTGGCGACGAGCCTGCCCGCCGCGTCCTTGCCGTCCCAGGCCGCGGCGACCATGCCACGGGCCTCCCCACCGGAGACCGTACGTACGACCTGGCCGGACGCCTTGTTCTGCACGGTGAGCTGCCACGACGCGGCCGGCTTGGACAGCCACCAGGTGCCTGCCCAGCTCGGAGCGGCCGCCCGCAGGTCGAGCGAGGTCACGGGGGCCTTCGCGTCGATCACCGAGAGCGGTGACGCCGGAACGCCCGTGGGGACGATGCGGACCCGCCGGTCGTCCCCGGTGTACGCGACGTGGCCGCCGAAGCGGTCGACCGTCCAGCCGGATCGTCGCACCGTGTTCTCACTCAGGTCCGCCGCGCTCACCAGCGCGCGCTGGGGCAGGTCCGTGTACGTGCCGCCGGCCGGCAGGCCGTTGTGCAGGTCGAAGAGCGTGAGTCCGGCTCCCTCCGTGTACGCGACGAAGTAGCCGTCGCCCAGGAGGATCTCGGATTCCGGGACTCTGAGGGAACGGCCGGTCGTCCGGTCGTACACACCCGCGCCCTTCACCCAGTTCATGCCCTCCCCGCGGCATTTCCAGTACACCCAGCGCCCAACGGACTGCAGTTCGTTGGGAACGCAGTTGTTGAGCGTGGTGAACGAGGTGCCTGTCGCTCCCGCCGGCAGAATCTTCGAACTGACCGTGGGCGAGTTCGGGAGGTTGCTCCAGAGCGTGTTCCCCCACAGCGCGGCGGCGCCCTGCGGCCGCTTCTCCAGGATGGTGGCGGGTTCGGCCCCCCGGTATTCACCGATCACCTGGCTGCCGCCCGAGGCCTCGTCCATGACGCCGAACCGACCCGAGAGGTCGACGAGTTGCGCGGACATCAGACCCGTGGTGAGCTGTGGCCCCCAGCTCTTGTCCCCGTTCCGGTACAGCATGGTGACGCCCTGTTCGGTCGCTGCCCTGCGGCCGTGGAAGCCGTCGCCGCTCGCGAACATGGTCACGCAGTAGAGGGTGTCGGTCCATTCGCAATCGGAGTCCCGCCCACTGGTCAAACCGTCCGTCGTCGTCCGGATCTCCTCAGGACGGCCGGAGGTTTTCAGCCAGGTGCTGCGGTAACCGCCGATGTACGTGTGCGGCATGAAGAGCTTCGAGTCGTCGGCCGTGGTGAGGATGCCGCTGCCCAGCGAAATCCCGGCGGGCTGTGCGGGCATGTCCTCGATGTCCGCGACACGTTGCCGTACCACTGTGCCGTCGGCGGCCTCCGTGAACCGGTAGTAGCCCCAGTCGAGGGAACCGAACTCGGTGCGGGTCTCGGCGCCGGCGACCAGGAGGGAGCCGTCCGGCGCCCAGGAAAGATCGTTGCGGGCGACGGCCAGCAGTGTCTCGCCCGACCGCCCGTCCGGGGTGACTCGGAACAGGCTGTCGCCGCGGTACTCGTTGTTTCCCGGGTTGGGGGCGTCCACCCCGACAAGCGAGTTCCCGAGCATCCGGAACGTCGTATTGTACGAGAAGTTCTGAATGTCCACGGGCCTCGGCTCGACCGTGGGGTCGTTCCTGTCCAGCACCTCGCCCCTGTACGAGCCCACCTGAAGGATGGTGTCCGGGCCAAGAGTGACCGACTCGGCATGCGCGTCCAGCGTCCTGATCTGTCCGCTCGCCAGGTCGACCAGCCACCACCCGTTCGTCATGGTGGTGTCTTCCCAGAGGATGCCCCGGACCACGGCCGACCGGCTGTCCCCCTCCGGCACGGTCAGGCTCCACCCCTCAGGAAGACCCTCCAGTCGCTGCTCCACGACCCCGCCGGCCCCCGCCTTCAGCAGGTGAAGACTCGTCGTGGCCCGCTCGGTGCCGGTGCGGGTGACCACAGTCGTACCGTACGTCCCGACGTACGACTGCCCGTCCGGGATCGCGACGGTGGTGGTCGCCCCTCCCCCTGCACGCTGCTGCAGCGTGACGTGCGGACTCGGGCTGTCCGCGTAGACCGCCACGGTGTCGGAGCCATGGCCGAACCCGGTGGGCCAGGCGCCCCGGGGACGGCCGTCCTCGGGGTCGTACTCGAGCGGCTTCGGAAGCCGCTCGTCGAGCACGGTGGCCGCCCCGGTGGCGTAGTCGATCCAGCGCAGGCGGTCGTCGCCCTCCTGCGCCGTCAGGAAGCCGGTCTCACCGGCGTTGAGCACACGCGTGGCACGGGGCACGAAGCGCGCGCCCGGGCTCACCACGACGGTCTCGCCGGACGTGTCGGCGGCCGCCGTCCCCGTGGTGGCAGCGCCGGTCCCGGCGGTGATCGCCAGGGTGACCATAAGGGCGATACGGCCGGACGCGCGCCGACGTCTCCACCCGCTGGATGAGCGAGTCAATGTGAAAGTCCCTCCCCGGGAAACATGGCACGGGGGAGGTACGCAGTGGACACGCTGTCTTCGTGGTGCGGCTGCTACCGCTCACACCACCGCCCCCGAGCAGATGGGGGCGACTTTAACAGCAGCCGCACCTGCACCGACAGGGAGATTCGAACCCGTTCAAGGACCGGGTCCGCCCGACAACGCCCCAGTGCCGTAGAGGCTTTCAACCACGAGCCGGGCCGGCCAGTAGGGCTGGGACCGGACTTGCCCGCCGCAGACCCTCGCCCGGCCGCGAACAGCCCTGCGGGTGCCCCGGTGGCTTCGCAGCGGCCCGGAACATCACGGGCGGGCGGATCAGCCTTGCCATCGCCATGACCGGCCGCCGCTGACGGGGAAAACGAAAGCGGGCCCGTCCGTGAGGACGGGCCCGCTTCATCAGGTCAGAGACCTACGGACGATCAGCCGTTGCGCTTCCAGCGCGGCTTGTCGTCGCGGCGGCCGAAGGTACCGGTGCCGGTACCCGTGCCGGTGCCACCGCGGTGGTCGTCGCGGCGGCCGGTCGGGCGGTCGCTGCCACCGGAGCGGAAGCCACCCGACGGGCGGTCGTCACGACGGTCGCGGTTGAACGGACGGTCGCTGCCACCGGAGCGGAAGCCACCGGAGGGGCGCTCGTCACGACGGTCGCGGTTGAACGACGGACGGTCGTTGTCGCGGTTGAACGACGGACGGTCGTTGTCACGGCGCTCGAAGGAGCGGCCGCCACGGTCGTCACGACGGTCGCCGCCACCGGAGCGGAAGCCACCCGAGGGACGCTCGTCACGACGGTCGCGGTTGAACGACGGACGGTCGTTGTCGCGACGCTCGAAGGAACGGCCGCCACGGTCGTCACGGCGGTCGCCGCCACCGGAGCGGAAGCCGCCACCGACCGGACGGTCCTCGCGACGGTCGTTGCTGCCGCGGAACGACGGGCGGTCGCTGCTGCCGCGGTAGCCGTTGCTGCCGGCCGGACGGCCGCTGCGCTCGCCGACACGGTCGCTGCCGCCACGGTAACCACCGCGGTCGCCACCGCGGTTGTCCCGGCGCTCGTAGTTGCCGCGGTCGTCGCGACGCTCCTCGCGCGCTGCGGGCTGCTCCGGCACGGAGGTGGCGGCCAGCAGTGCGGCCTCCGCCTCAGCGGCGACCTCGGCCACAGCTGCCTCGGGGTCGTCGCCCCGCTCGCGGGCGGCACGGGCGACCAGGCGGTCGGCCTCCTCGCGCAGCTCCACGGCACGGCGCTGGATGCGCTCCAGCTGCTTGGTCAGGTCGGCGGCCTCGCGCTCGGCCTGCTTGGCGGCGTTGTTCGCGGAGTCGGCCTGGACCTCGGTGAGCGAACGGGCGCCGGTGATCTCGGCGACCTCCGGCTCGAAGACGCCCGCGCCCTGGACGATGTGGCGCGACGCGTCGACGCCCGCATCCTCCATCAGGCGGAAGATCTGGCGGCGCTGGTGCGGCAGCGCCAGGGAGACGACGACACCGGACTTGCCGGCACGGGCGGTACGGCCCGAGCGGTGCAGGTAGTCCTTGTGGTCACCGGCCGGGTCCACGTTCAGGACCAGGTCGATGCCGTCGACGTGGATACCGCGGGCGGCGACGTCGGTCGCGACGAGCGCGTTGACGAAGCCCTTCTTGAAGTCCTCGAGAACGCGCGTACGGGCGCCCTGGGTCATGCCGCCGTGCAGGGCGTCCGCCTTGACGCCGGCCTCGATGAGCTGCTCGGCGATGCGGTCGGCGCCCAGCTGGGTGCGGACGAAGATGATCGTGCGGCCCTTGCGGGCGGCGATGGCCGAGGTGACCGGCGCCTTGTCCTTCGGCTTCACGACCAGGACGTGGTGCGACATCGTGGAGACGTTGCCCTGGGCGGAGTCGACCTCGTGGGTGACCGGGTTGCTCAGGTAGCGCTTGACCAGCGTGCCGATCTCGTTCTCCATGGTGGCGGAGAAGAGCATGCGCTGGCCGCCGCCGGGGATCTGGTCGAGCAGCTCGGTGACCTCGGGCAGGAAGCCCAGGTCGGACATCTGGTCGGCCTCGTCGAGGACGGCGACCTGGACGTTCTCCAGGGAGCAGGCGCCCCGGTTGATGATGTCGCGCAGACGGCCCGGGGTGGCGACGAGGACGTCGACACCGCGCTCCAGCGCGTAGATCTGGTTGCCCATCGACGTACCGCCGCAGACGACCTTCATCTTCAGGCCGAGCACGTCGCCGTACGGCTGCAGCGCGTCCGCGACCTGCATCGCGAGCTCACGGGTCGGGGTGAGGATGATCGCGCGGGGCTTCTTCTTCTCGGTGTGCCCACCGGCCAGCGAGGCCAGGGTCGGCAGACCGAAGGAGAGGGTCTTGCCGGAGCCGGTACGGCCACGGCCCAGGATGTCCTTGCCGGCCAGGGCGTCCGGGATGGTCGCGGCCTGGATCGGGAAGGGAGCGGTCACACCGTTCTGCGCGAGCTTGCGGACGATGCCCTCGGGCAGGCCCAGGTCGGCGAACGAGATGGTCGGCTCGGCGTCCGCCTCGTCGGCGGAGTCGGTGTCGGCCTGCTCGGCGTCGGTCTCGACGGAGTCGACGGTCTCTGCGACCTCGGCGACGACGGCCTCTGCGGCCTCGATGAGCTCGGCGCTCTCGACGTTGTTCTCGACGTTCTCGGGCATGACGGTGTGGTCAGAACTGGAAATTGACATGCGAAATGCGAAACCTCTCGGAGTCTCGGCACGCGCCCGTAACTCCGTGTTTTCGCAATTTCGACCGCCTCAATGCGGTCCAGCCACGGCAAGGGAGAGTACGCGCCACACGGCGCTCTTCTGTGTCGGCGCCGGGCAATGGGATCAAACGATCTACTACCATACGCACTCTCACCCACATTGTGCAAACCGGCTCCTGCCGACCGCCCCGTCAGGCCGGTCCCACCTGCGGTGATGCCTCCGGAGTCCGCATCGCGTACACCGCGTCCGGCGCACCCGCCGCGCCCTGACGGAGCTGAGCGGCCGGTGACGCGGACGGCACCGGCGGCGCCGGTTCGGAGGGCTCCGGATCGGGCTCCGGCGGGGTCGGCGGCTGCGGGCTCTCGGGGGTGCCGGGGCCCGGGTCGGACGGAGCCGGCGGTTCCGGCTGCTCGGGGACCCCGGGTCCCGGCGCCGAGGGCGACTGCGCCGGCGGGCGGCCGGCCTTCGCGGGGCCGGACCGGCCGGACTCGGCGCCGGGGCTGCCCGAAGGGGTGACGGAGGCGCTCGGGCCGGCGGACGGGCGCGGCCCGTCCCCTCCACCGTGGATCCGTCCGGCTCGGCCACCGCACCCTTCGGCACGGCGGAGCCTGAGGGCGCCGGTTTCCCGCCGTCGGAGCCGATGCTCATACAGCCGGTGGACGCGGCGATCGTCACCGCAGTGACGGCCGCCCAGCGGACGGGAACGGGCAACTGGCGCACGGGGGCACCTCCGGGGGCGCGAAGAAGGACGAGGCAACACGGAAACGAGCCGGGAGCGCTGTGCCCAACTCCCTCCGCCCCGCCGGGGACACGCCCTCGGGCAGGCCCGCACACCTCAGTCACACCTCACGGTGTGCCGCAACTCACCCGAAAACTCACCAGAATCCGGTGCCGGGCGAGATCCGGACCGCCTCCATCCCTGGCCACGGGCTCACCCCGGGCGATGCCCCCCCCTCTCACC
>NZ_JAELVH010000151.1 GCF_019399235.1 Streptomyces poriferorum
CCCGATCGCGTCCCGCTCTGCCGCCGGACCGGCCCCCACCCCGGCGGCAGAGCGGGACGCGATCGGGGCCTCGCCCACCGACCGGGTACGCCAGGACCTCGACCACCTCGCCCGCCACCAGGGGAACCTCGGCCCCCGGCTGCGAGCCCTGCACAACGACCCACAGGGCCTCCTGGCCAAGGTCACAGAAGAAATCGAAACGTACTGGGAGCTGGCCCTGGCCCCCTACTGGGCACGAATCCGGGCCGTCCTGGACGCAGACATCCTCTACCGGGCCCGTCTGGCCGCCGAGCACGGAACCGGCCACCTCCTCAACGACCTGCACACGGCGCTGAGCTGGGACGGCAACGCACTGCGGATGGCCCGCCGAAAGCAGCCACTGACCCGCACGACAGCAGGCACAGGACTGCTGCTGATCCCCTCCGCCTTCACCGGACCGGGACTGCGCACCCGCACGACGCCGCCGGACCCGCCCCAACTCGCCTATCCGGC
This sequence comes from Streptomyces poriferorum, assembly GCF_019399235.1. Taxonomy (GTDB): domain Bacteria; phylum Actinomycetota; class Actinomycetes; order Streptomycetales; family Streptomycetaceae; genus Streptomyces; species Streptomyces poriferorum. Next base: position 493 of record NZ_JAELVH010000151.1, read on the forward strand.
ACGCGGTGTCGGCTCACTGTGGACGAAGCGCCCCGTCCCCCGGACCGACACCCTCTCCGCCGTACTGGGCCGCTCGCGGACCCTGCTGCTGACCGAGTTGGAGATCCCGGCCTCCACCACACAGCTGGCCCACCGCACCGGGCTCTCCCCCGCAGGGGTATCCCAATACCTCACCGCGCTGCGCAACGCGGGCCTGGTCAGCGCCCACCGCGCCGGCCGCTCCGTCCTCTACGCCCGCACCACCGCAGCCGCAACCCTCCTCCAAGCCGCCTCCGCCTGACCTCACGTCAACCCTCGAAGGATTCTCGGAGCCGACCACTTAGCTCCGCGGAGCCGGAGCCGCAGCCGCAGTACTGGAGATCACCACATCCGCCTCCGCGGACAGTGACAACCCGAACTCGATCCCGGTCTCGTCCGGCGCCTCGATCTCGGCCCTCACAACATCAGGTCGTCCGTCCGCCGCAGCAATCGGCAACTCAACGAGATAGGCCATGTCTCCCCCTCGGAGTCTTCCATGCACCACGCATGAAGCGAACGCGGGCCTTCGAACCCCTGGCACTCCAGCCGTAGATCGTGATCCTTACGGTTCAGGCTGCCCGGAACGTAGGCTGTCCGCTCCGCCTTCGGAAGCAGGAATGTCCGTGCGGCAGAGGTCCTTCAACGCTCACGGGCACGCCTTCAGCCCGTCCCGTACAACCGCACGGGCGCGCTTCGCGGCCTCCGGGTGGCCGTCCAGGTGCTCCATCATGCGGCAGGTGCCCACCAGGATCGCCGTCAGCTCCGGTACCTCCAGGTCCCGTCGCACCACGCCGGCCCGCTGGGCGCCATCGAGAAGCTCGGTGAGTACCTCGCCCATGGCGCGTCCAGCCTCGGAGGTGGCGGCCCGGACATCGACTCCCGCGCCCGCGAGCGCCGCAGCGAAGGCATTCTTCACCGGAGACTGATCCACTACCAGGTCGAAGAACGCGAAGAGAGCGCCCGTCGGGCCGATCTCTGCCGCCAGGCGTAGCCCCTCCTCGGCCAGCCGTTCCAATCGGCGGACGAGCACCGCTTCCAACAGGGCTTCCTTGGTGGGGAAATGCCGGAACACGGTGGCGATGCCGACGTTCGCATGGCGGGCGATCTCCTCCGTGGACGCGCCGGTGCCCCGCTCGGTGAAGACCTCCTCGGCGACCTCCAGCAGCCGCGCGCGGTTTCGCCGCGCGTCGGCGCGCAAGGGCTTCGCGCCCGTGACGGGCGGAGTCTGATCAGTCATCAAGTGTCCCTCACCATGCCTGGACAAACGGAGTCGCGTATCCGTATCGTCGGAAACGGAGTCGCCTATCCGATTATAGGCGGCAGGATCACTGAGGTCAGCCATGTCTGCACCAACTACGCCGCAGGAGATCTTCGGGCGATTGATCGGCCTCATCTCGGCGGGAAAGTGGAGCGAACTCACCGAGCTCTACGCGGAGGACGCCGAGGTGGAGATCGCCTTCTCGCCGGTTCCCCCACGCCGAATTCACGGACGGGCGGAACTCCGTAAGCACTTCGCCGCCTTGGAGGCCGCCGGCGCGATCCGCCTGCGCGCCGAGAACATTCACGTCCACAAGACCGACGACCCCGAGGTCGTGATCGCGGAGTTCGACTACGAGGGCATGCACCCTGCCACCGGCCGCACCTTCCGTACCGCCAACATTCAGGTACTGCGCATCAGGGACGGCCTGATAGTCGAGACCCGCGACTTCCACGACCACCTCGCCTTCGCCGCAGCGGACGGACGCGCGAGCCAGTTGCTCGCCGCGCTGGACCAGCAAGGGTGACTGATGCATGACGAGAGGTCGGGCTACCGCGAGTAGAAAGCATCCAGCCCATGATCACGCTGGGGCGGCAGCCTGGTGGCGGTAGTGGCTTGCTCGGGACCGGGCCTGGTCGCGGCGTCGCCAGTGGGACCAGCGGAGCCTGTGGGCCGTGTCGTGGATGCGCTGGGCGATGAGTGTGATGAACGGACGTGCGATCTCGCTGCAGGAAAACGGGATCAGGTCGTCCGGCACGGGATGGCGGGCGCCTTCGTCGGCGCGGACGACCGCCAGGAAGGCGTAGGCGAGCATGGCGAGGGTGACCCAGCGAAACCAGGACGCATAGCGGCGGAGTTGGTGCTCGTCCAGTCCGGCCAGGCCCTTTCCGGACTTGTCCGTGGCTGCACCCATGTGCGCATCGGCCCTCACCACCAAGATCACGATCTACCGCTGGAGTAGCAGTACTCCAGTCGTAGATCGTGATCTTCATGCCCGAGTGGCTCGCAGTAGCGGTCCAGATCGCGTGTTTCGAGGACGCGGCGGAAGTCGGCGTCGTGCTTGCCGCTTTCAGCGGATGCTGTCGGCCGGTGTCGAGCGAGTGTCCGTGCCCTGTCTGACAAGGACGACCAGTCGCTCTGCTTGAGTGGCGTCGGTGGTGGTCAGGGCGATCCCGTTGGCCAGGGCAAGTAGTTCCGATGCGTTGAGGTCGGCGCGGACAGCACCGGCGCTTTGCGCCCGGGTCAGCAGGGCGGACGCGGCTGTGTGCATCGACTGGTGCCAGCGGTCGAACAGCGCCGATCGCTGACCGGCGCGGTCATCAGTGATCGACAGCGCCAGTTCCCGCTTGGCTGCCACGTGTGCGATGAAATCCTGAAGCCAGGCGAAGAGGGCGTCGCCCGGAGGATCCTCGGCCAGTAGGGACTGGCTCCGGGCGTAGAGCTCGGCCACTTCCTCGGAGTAGACGGCGATGATCAGTTCGCGACGCGTCGGGAAGTGCCGATACATGGTGGCGTTGCCGACGCCGGCCCGACGGGCGACGTCGTCAAGCGGGGCGTCGACGCCGTGGTCGTGGAAGACGTCTCTGGCCGCGGCCACGAGCAGGTCGTAGTTGCGCTGGGCGTCCGCGCGACGACGACGCCGGGGTTCCGAACGCGGCGCAGGTCCGGCGCTCTGCGTTGGCATGACCCTCCTTGTTAATCGGGGACTTCCCCGGTTACGGTAGCCGAACACGGCAAACGGGGAGCTCCCCACTTACCGCCTCGTATTCCAACCAGAGGAGATGCCGCATGCCGCAGGGGACAAAAGACACCGCGCACCCAGGACCGGGAGAGATTCACCGGCGCATCGTCGAGAGCTACGCGCAGATCCTGGAAGGCCGGCTCGAAGACGCCCTGGAACTCATCGACCCCGAAGTCGTCGACCACCGGGGAGGCACCCAAGGCGATCACCGGGGACGCGAAGCCTGGCGGCAGAAGTGGGAGCAGATGAGCGCGGGCAGCGCGTTCCACGACGTCTCTGTGACGATTGAGCAGAACCTCGTCTCCGGCGACACCTCCGTCAACCGGTACACCAGCAGGGGCACCCACACAGACTCCGGCCGACGCTACGAAGTCCTCAGCATGGACATGGTCCGCGTCCGCAACGGCCGAATCGTCGAGCACTGGGCCCTGCGCGACGCCGATGCGATGCGCGACCAGTTGGGCCTGTGAAAGAACCTCCTGCCTCTGGATCTACGACTGGAGTAGTAGGCGCTGCTTCTCGGACCATGTTCGTAGCCAGATGGCGCGGGCTGCGAGTGTGCCGGTGCCGAGGTAGGTGTAGGCGCGTTTCTCGTAGCGGGTGGCGACGGCGCGGAAGCCCTTGAGGCGGTTGATGGTGCGTTCGACGGTGTTGCGCTTCTTGTAGTGCTCGCGGTCGAAGCCGTTGGGTCGGCCGCCTCGGGAACCTCGGTTCTTGCGATGCCTTTACTGGTCGAGGCGTTCGGGGACGGGGTGCCGGATTCCGCGTCTTCTCAGGTAGCGGCGGTTCGTGCGGGACGTGTAGGCCTTGTCCGCCAGGACAAGGCCGGGCGCGAGGCCGTCCGACTCCGTTGCGAGGCACGGAGATCAGCTCCAGCACGCACTCGACCTGCGGACCGTCCCCGTAGCGCCCGGGCGTCAGGACGATGGCGAGGGGGCGGCGTCATCCTTCGGCCGCGAGGTGGATCTTGGTGGTGAAGCCGCCTCGGGACCGTCCCAGGCATTCGCCGATTTGACCGCCTCCTCCAGCCGGACGAGCAGATTCCGCAGCACCGGATCGACCTGGTTCGTCCCTCGCCCGGCCCCCTTTCAGGGAATGACGGCCGGGGGCGCCCTTCTCGCACCGGCGGCGTGCTGGTGAGCCCGCACCACGGTGGAGTCCACCCACACGTCCCAGTCGATCCGGCCGACAGCGTCCTCGGCGGCCTGCACCTTCGAGAGCAACATCTGCCACGTTCCATCCGCTGGCCAGCGGCGATGACGCCTATAGACCGTCTCCCACGGCCCGAACCGCTCCGGTAGATTCCGCCCCGCCACCACACCATCGGGCGACAGCAAGACCACTCAAAGACTCACGAACCGCCCACTCAGAACCGCTCTGCGGCCGGGGGCAGTACTGGACTGCTGGTGCCCTGGTACGGCATCAGTTCCGGGGCGGGTTGTGGCCTGACCAGGGTGGTGCAGCGGGCCCAGATCAGAAGGGTAAGGGGGTAGACGGCGTAGCCGATGCGGGTTGCCGGAGACAGCAGGATGGCGATGGTGAGGCCGAGCGCGAGCCGGTGGGCGGCAGCCGCCGTGGTCGTCGGCGGCTGAACGATGAGCGACATGGCTGTGGCAATGGCGCCGACGCCTATCAGAACCACGGCGATGGTCTTTCCGTGGGGCAGCACGGCAGACAGGAGGGCGCCCAGGAGCGGGCTGGCGGCGGTCGAGGCAGTATCGCTCAGTCCGAAGGGGTAGAGCACCGCATTGTCGAGGAAGGCCTGCGGATCGGCCAGGAGCGGCGGCACGACCACCAACGCCGCCACTGCGACCGCCACTGCAGCCGCGGTCCTGGCCGCGCGTGATCCCTTGGTCGCAGCCAGGAGGACCACGATGACCGGTATGGCCGGCCACGCGGTCCACTTGAGAATGGATGCCGCTCCCAGTGCCAGACCCGCACCCACGGAACGGCCCCGGTGCGCGTATGCCAGGGCCAGAAGAACCAAGGCCACGACCACGGGATCGACTCCGCCTATGGCCAGCGGCAGCGCCACCACGGGGCAGGCCGCGATCCATGCCGCTCCCGTCACCGCCGTACGTCGGGCCTGCGGCCGGCCCTTGACCAGCACGGCCACGGCAGCGGCCAGCGCGGCAACGAACCCGGCCAGACTCCACAGGCGGGCGCTGGAGAACACTCCCGCGCCGAACAGCGCGTGGGGGAGCCCGAAGAGGGCCATGCCGGGCAGGTAGGGGTTGAAGTCACGCACCGCGACCGGATGCGAGAGGTAAGGGGTGCCGGTCTCCAGGAAGTGCTGGGCGGACCGTTCGACGACGCCGACCTCCATCTGCTGCAGGCCCACGGCAGTCAGCCACACCAGTGGAACGGCCAGCGCGCCGACGACGCCGATCAGGGCCACCACACGAGACCACTGGACACGGGAACCCAGCGACACCAGCGCGGCACAGGCATAGGCGACAGCGGCGGCAAGTCCCCACCGGTGCTGCGATGTGTTGGATGCGGAAGCAAGCCCCACGCCCAGGGCCATCAAGGAGCTCGCCGCCAATGCCCACAGGTCCCACCGGCGGACAGCCATGCTGGAGCGGCGACCCGGACGTTGACCGGAGGCATCTGAGAATCGGGGTATATACACGCAAAGGGGCCTTGTCTAGAAAGTCGTCTTCACAAGTGAACAGACGCGCAGCAACCGGTTGGATGCGTTGGCGAACCGGGCGCCCGCTGTCGGGTGGCCGGCATGGCGCCCTGCGTGACGTGAGGCGCGTTTCAGCGCATGCTGATCCGCGCCCTGGCGTCTTCCCCCTGCACGAGAGCGCACAGGACCGCGCCCGACACACCTCATCCAATCCAGTGCAGGTCGGGGGGACCAGGAAGTTCGACCGGTAGATAGAGCGGCCCGCATACTTCTGCCGGTGAGTACTACCAGTAGGTACGCCGTTCCGGCCGGGCCACGCGAACCAGGGGGACCACAGCTGTGAGCGACAACAAGTTCGGCGAGCGTCTGCACGCACTGCGCACGGGAGCGGGCATCAGCCAGGAGCGGCTGGCCCAGCGGGCGGGGATCAGTGTGCGGGCGCTGTCGGACATGGAGCGCGGGCGGACGCGAGGGCCGAGGCAGCGCACGGTGGAGGCATTGGTATCGGCCTTGGGAGTGGATGGCGTTGTGGGCCGTGAGCTGGAGGACGCCGCCCGGTCGGGTCGTCCGCGGGCCGTCGGCGGGACGGGGCCCAGGTCGTCGGCCGGGACAGGACAGGCGCGGGGTTGGCGGCTGGGCACGGGCTGGCGTTGCCGCGCGATCTTTGTGACTTCACCGCCCGCGGCCCCGCCCTGGCCGGGCTGCGGGTCCTGGCCGAGCACCTCGATCCCGCCCGACCGCCGGTCGCCGTAATCTGCGGGCAGCCCGGGCTGGGCAAGACCGCCTTCGCCGTGCACGCCGCCCATACTCTGGCGCCAGGTTTCCCGGACGGGCAGTACGCCGTCGACCTGCGCGGCATGGACCCGAAGCCCACACCGCCGCGCGAGGTGCTCGCCCGGCTCCTCTACGCGCTCGGTGTGGCCGAGACCGCTGTACCGGCCGCCACCGACGAGCGCAGCGGTCTGCTGCGCTCGGTGCTGCGCGAGCGCCGGGTACTGCTCCTTTTGGACAACGCCGCCGACGAGGACCAGGTCCGCCCCCTACTGCCCGGCCACGGCGCCTGTCTGACCCTGGTCACCAGCCGCCGCTCGCTGGCCGGCCTGGAAGCCGTCCACCGCACGGAGCTGGCGCTGCTGCGCCGGGAGGAAGCGGTCGAACTCCTCACCCGCGTCATCGGGCTGGAGCGGGTCGAGCGGGAGACACAGGCCGCCCGCGACCTCGCGGAACTCTGTGGGTACTTGCCCTTGGCAGTGCGCATCGCCGCCCAGCGCCTGGCCTCCCGGCCCGGCGAGACCCTGGCCAAACTCGTTACCCAGCTCACCGCTCACGGGGACCGCCTGGACACCCTGCAGGCAGGATCCCTGCAGATACGGTCCGCCTTCACCTTGTCCTACCGTCAGCTCAGCCCGGCCGCCCGCACCGTCTTCCGCCGCGCCTCACTCGCCTGCGGCCCCGACTTCAGCCCCACCACCGCGGCCCTCCTGGCAGGCATACCCCGACGCCAGGCCGCGCGCTGCACCGAACGGCTGACCGACGCCGGACTGCTCCAGCCCCACTCCACCGCCGACCGCTACCGCTTCCACGACCTCCTGCGCCTGTTCGCCGCCGAACAACTGGTCGAGGATGACGATCCCACCCAGATCGCCGCTGCCCGGGACCGGGCCGCCCACTGGATCCTGCGCCGGGCAACCGCCGCCGCACTGCGCTTCGATGCCGACCGCCACCAGGACGCGCCCGAAGGCGACCCCGACCTGGCCACCGCGCCCACCGGCCGCGAGCAGGCCCGGATCTGGCTGGAGGCCGAGCGGCCCCAGTGGCTCGCGGCCCTGGGCCAGGCCCAGGCGGCAGGCCGGCACCAGCAGGTCATCGACGCCGCCGAAGCGATGCACTGGTTTTCCGACGTGACCGCGCACTGGGAGCTGTGGGCGGAGGTGTTCCAGCGGGCCGTTGACTCCGCCCGCGCGCTCGGCAGCAGGCGCGACGAGGCCGTCCACCTCAACTACCTCGCCTGGGCCTACAACTTCTGCCTCCACGACTACCCCGCCGCCCTGGCCGCCGCACAAGCCGCCCTGGCCGCGGCATACGAGGCCGCAGACCAGCTCCAAGCGGGGTGGGCCCTGGGCTACGAGGCAGGAGCACTCCGTCGGCTCGGACGGACCGACGAGTCCATTGCCCGGCTGCACGAAGCAGCCGCCCACCTCGGGAACCACACAGACGCGCAAGTCCGCCTCGCCGAACTCACCATTCTCAACACCCTGGGCCAGCACCTGCGCTACGCCAACCGGACGGACGAGGCCCTGGTCATCCACCGGCGCAGCGAAGCTCTCTGCCTCGCCGGAGTGCCGGGGAAGCCGCGCGACCTCGTCGCCTCTTATCTGGCGCAGACCCGCCACAACCTCGGCAGTGACCTCATGGCCCTGGGGCAATGGGGCCAGGCCGAATCCCCTTTGCGTGCCGCCCTGGCCCACTTCGAGGCAGGCCGGATGCCTGCCTGGAGCGAACCCGTCCGCCTCGACCTCGGCATTACCCTGCGCCACCTCAACCGCCACCACGAGGCCCGCGCGACGTTGACCACGGCCCACCGCACCCTCGTCGGGCTCAACAATCCCCGCCAGCGCGAAGCCGCCGACGAACTGTGCCAAGTCACCGCAGGGTTCGGCATCGCCGGCCAGTCGACCGGCTGAGACGCCTCGTTCCTCCAGATGCGACCGCCGCCCGCATCGTGGAACTGGTGCCCGTCCCAACGGCGGGGAAGCGGTTTTCGCCCGGCCCCGCACTGCCGTGCCTGCCGACACGTCCGGCGGCGTGCTGTCACCGACAACGCCGCAACTGTTGTTCAGCCTCTTAGCCCCCGTTACGACAACGAGGTGTCGCGGTCACGATGGGCGCGGACCGCGGGCAGGGCCGCAAGCGGTTCGGGTGGAACACGGAACGGATTCGCACGCCGTCAGCACTACGTTTCGGTGCGTCCCCTTCGCTGGAGCCGCCGGTCGTGCTTCCTGAGCGGTACGGGAGCGCCCGGGGTTGCGGCCGTGCCGGCGCACCGGCCGGCCGCACCGGACTCGAAGCGCGCTTCGCCCGATCGAAGATCACGCCGGCAGCTGACCCGTACGGTCGGCCGGGCAGGAGCTGGACTCCGCTGTCGCCCGGTCAGTCGGACGTCGGTGGTGCGAGCAGCACCTCGACTTCGCGGGCGCGCAGCGCGTCGAGCAGGGCCGGGTCAGCCGAGGTGTCGGTGACGAGGGTCCAGCCGGGCTGCCAGGGTGCCCAGGCGTGGAAGGGGGAGGCTCCCAGCTTCGCCGCGTGGGCGAGGACGTACACCCGGTGCGACCGGCGCGCCATCAGTTCCTTGAGCCTGATCTGCTCCGCGTCGGCCTCGCAGATCCCGAGTGCGGGAGAGACGCCGTCCGTACCGAGGAACACCGCGTCGAAGGTCATGCGTTCCAGCGCCGCTTCGGCGAGCGGGCCGACGAACGCGTGACTGAGCGGCCGGTAGTGGCCACCCAGGCAGGTGAGGTGCACGCCTTCGGCCCCGCCGAGTTCGAACACCGCGGACAGACTGGGAGTCGCGACGGTGACCCCGTCCGCCACCCCGCGCAGGGCCCGGGCCAGTGCGGCCACCGTGGAACCGGCGTCGAAGAGGACCGTGGCGCCCGCTGCGATGCGGGTCAACGCGAGCGCCGCGATGGCCCGCTTGGCCTCGGCCGCCTCGTCCGTGCGCCGCTGCAGGGACGTCTCGGCGGAAGCGGTCAGCGCCATGGCTCCGCCGTACGTGCGTGCGAGGCGTCCGTCGGTGGTGAGGCGGGCGAGGTCACGGCGGATCGTGGACGGGCTCACCGCGAAGCGGACACTGAGATCGTCCACTCCCGTCGGACCGGCGTCCTGGGCCAGCTCCACGATGCTTTCGCACCTGGCGCGGGCTTCCGCACTGGTCATCGGTGCCTTTCGGTGGCAAGGGCGACCGCTTGGCGAAGCGCCTCGACCATGCTGCCGCCCCGGGCGGTGCCGGTTCCGGCGATGTCGAAGGCGGTGCCGTGGTCGACGGAAGTGCGGATGACGGGGAGTCCGACGGTGACGTTGACGCCGTTCTCGATGCGTTCTCACCGGCATCGCCCTGACGGTCGCGCTCACCTCCGGAATCCCGGCCGTCCTGCGGGTCTGGGGTGTCTGGGCCGTAACGGCGGGCATCGCGCAGCTCGCCGTGGGTCTGGTCCGGCGCCGGATGGGCGGGCAGTGGCCGATGATCGTGAGCGGCGCAATTTCCACCCTCGCCGGCGCGAGCTTCTTCCTTCAGGCCGGCAAGGACGGAGCCACGCTCACGAATCTCGCCGGATACGCGTTCCTCGGCGGCGTCTTCTTCCTCGTCTCCGCACTCCGCCTCAAGGCCGCGGACCGGAAGAGCTGATGGCCCGTCGATGCCGATGGCAGGCATGCTGACGGCGGGACTTGGGGCTCATCCGCCCACAGCAGCTCGGACCGGCCCGCCCGCGTCGTGAACCCGCGCGGGTGGACCGGTCAGGGGGCGCAGGACAGCGGGGCACAGCCAGGTCCGGCGCCCCTATGGTCGTGCGCCAAGCCAAAGAGAGACGCGACCGGGCGCGGCACCCGTTCGACACTTTCTGGCAGCTCTTGCGCAGGTCGGTGGTGGCCTGCCGGTTCTGCTTGCCATCCGTTCTGCCGACCGTGCGCCACCCGCCGCCGTCAGGGATGTTGCCGCGCTTCTTGATGTTGCCGTGACGGGTCAGGATCCGGTGCACCGGGGAAGCGGCCGGACCGAGGATCGGGCCGATCCTGGCCGGACCGAGCTTGCGAGCCTGCCACAGATCACAGACAACGGCTTCCGTCTCGGAGGCTGTGCGGTGCGGCGTCGTGTGCGGCCGGCTCGAGCGGTCGAACAGCCCCGTGTCGCCTTCCGCCCGCCACCGTCGCACCCACTTGTGTGGAACCGAACCTGATTGTTTCCCACTCTCAGAGGTCGCTGTCGATCCCGGTGACGGCAGGTGTTCCCAATGGTGCGTCCTCCCCCGAGAACCCCGTCTCCTGCAGGGCGGCGGATACGAGCCCCACGGCATCCAGTTCAGCCTGGTACCGGTCCGCGGCTTCGACTTCGAGGCGGATGGAGAAGGTGCCATCATCGTTGACACTGAGCAGATCGAGCCCTTCACTCTCGCTCAGGTCGGTGTGCTGCTCAGCCAGCCTGCCCTCCAGAGTCGCGCAGGACGTGTCTGTGATGCCGGCAACAAAGGTTCCGGGCACAGTGATGACAAAGGTGGTCATGACAGCTCCTCACGTACAGCGGGGACTTTCTCACGTATCGCTCCGGCTTCCCTGATTCTCAGAAGTTATCGAGGAACCCGCCGTGCGGCCGCTGATCAGGCGCCGCAGCTTCCTCGTGCCGCATGCCCCGACCGGATCGTCGGATGGCGTCACTGCGGCGACCCGCCCGGGAGGAGGACGCTGGCTGACCGTGCGGCATGTGGAAGGGCCCGAACCGGCGCGCGGTGGCGCCGAACAATGCATCGGCAGGTCACGCCACTACGTCGACGGACTCACCGGTCTGGGCGGCCTCAGCAGCGGCCGGCAGTCACCGAGCTCCAGATCCATACTCTCCGCAGCAACCTCCTGTCGGGCGGCCGCGTCTCCTTCCCGCATCCCCGTAGCCCCGCATGCTCACCTGGTCAGAGCATTCTGCTGATCTGGAGAGCCTTGCGGACGCCTGATCGGATGCTGCGACCAACGCCCCGGCATGCGGCGTGACGAGCAGCGTCACGTACGAAGGTGGCAGAAGTGACACCACCGACGCGTCTGGCCTGCGCGGCCCGCTCGCGCGAGAGAGGGAGATCGAGTGTGGAGCGTCCGAAGTACCCCTGAGCATGTGGACGGGCAACGGCGTGTCACGGACGGTGAGAGCGCGCGAGGCAAGGTCTCGTATTGCAGGTCACCCACCCGGGAACGGACTCCCAGCTCCCGGTGCTGCCAGGTCTTCGCGCGCGCTGCGGGAGCGGCGGGATGGGGCGAAGGTGGAGGTATGACTATGTCACTGACTCCACCGGGAGAGACACCACCGGCCGAGGGCTCCATAGGCGAAGTCCATCGGCAACCGGCGGACGGAGGTATCTGGGAACACCCAAGGTTCTGGGCAGGACTGATCCTCCTGGGATCGATCTTCTTCGCCGCATACTTCATAGGGCGGATATTCGGCTACGGATGACCCCTGGCGCTTGGCGAGGTACGGAGACTCATGCCTCCAGCCGCAGAATGCTGGCCCCGCGGCCTCCGGCCCCGGCGGACTCGTGACCGGCTTCGGCTTCGGCTTCGGCTTCGGCTTCGGCTTCGGCGCATCTCTACCGGCACGTGGCACGCACGGAGGTGATGCCGTGCCCCTCCGCGCTACAGGACCACAGCGTGATAGGTGTGCTTCCGAGGGGGTGGTTCTGCATGTCGTACTGCGCCCACCGGCCCGCACCTCGACGCCCGTGCGGCGGTCGGCGTCCGTTTCCCCTTCCGCCGCAGAACCCACCGACGTCGAGGCCCCGCCGAACCTGGCTCCGGCGGCATTTAGAGCGGCGGCTCTTTCGGGACGAGACGGCACCGGAACAGGCGCCGTCGGAGGGCGGAAGCCGCGAGCACGTCGCTCGGCGCTGCACTCCCGTCAGAAGGCGTACCTGACGTGCAGCCATGGCGCATGGGTGGACAGCAAGTGCCGAAGCCGGGCCAGCGACTCCCGTTTGATCGCCGGGGAGTAGCGGACGTTGAGGGATCCGTTCTGCGAGCGCTTGGCCTCCTGGGCCTCCGGCTGCCACAGCACCTCCTCTGCGCGAGGATGCCAGCCCAGGTTGACCTCGTGGAGCGACTGGTTGTGCGTCAACATGATGATCTCGGCGGCCGCCTGGCGCTTCACACGGGCGGGCAGGACATCGTCGAGCTGGGTCAGCAGCTCGGCCCAGTCCAGCTGCCATCCCGGTCGCAGGACTACGGGCGAGAGGTTGAAGTGCACCTCGTACCCGGCGTCGAAGAAGTCGGCGGCTGCCGCGATCCGCTCGTGGATCGAGCTGGTGCGGATGTCGAGCAGACGGGCGTCTTGATGTGGCATGAGGGAGAAGCGCACCCTCGTACGCCCCTGCGGGTCGAGCGCGAGCAGGTCGGGGTTGACGAACTTCGTCGCAAAGGATGCTTTCGCCGTCGGCAGGCCACGAAAGGCAGCGATGAGATCGGACGTGTTGTCGCAGATCAGGGCATCGACGGAACAGTCGCCGTTCTCTCCGATGTCGTAGACCCACGCCCGGGGGTCGCACTGGTTGGGTTCCGTCTTCCGGCCTTGGGCCCTCACGTGGCGGCGGACATGGGCCACGATCTCCTCGATGTTGGTGAACAGCGTGATGGGGTTGGCGTAACCCTTTCGGCGAGGGACGTAGCAGTAGGCGCAAGCCATTGCACATCCGTTCGACGGCCCTGGGGCGATCCAATCGGCCGACCTGCCATTGGGGCGCGTCCGGAGCGTGTGTTTCACACCGAGGACAAGCGTGTCGGTCTTGATACGCACCCATCGGCCGATGTTTCCGTCGTTGCCGTGGAGGGCGGGAATACGCCAGTGGCTTGCGACCTCGGTCACGCGTACTCCTGGGAGCCGGCCCACGATCTGTCGGCCTCGTGGGGAATCCAGTGCGGCCGGCTCCGCGTAGATCTCGCGCACGTCAAGCATCCGGCGGGCCTCCGGCCCGTCCCGGAACGCGGGTAGTACGGCCGGCTCGGGTGCGATGTCCGACCACCCGAAAAGTGGCAGCTGTCGGGGTGCTCCCGACCCGTACTCCGCCGGCTGCTGATTCACGTGTCTGTCCAATCCAGGCCCTGCGCCGGAGGCGGGTGCTCCAGCCGAGAACCCGCTCGTCCGTACTGATCGTCGTGTCGAGGCGGCATGCGCCGCGCTTGCGCCTGCTCCAGCAAGCGTCGAGATCAAGGAGTCTGGTCAGTCCCCCACCGTCGTGCGCGTCGCATATGAACCCGCCCCGGTGCCGAAGGATGAATCTCCCGGGGACGGCGGGGCGGGGCCGATCCCCGCACCGCCCCGTAAGGACGGCCTGACCGGCGAGGCCACCGAGGTCGCTCATCCGGCCGGTGCACGCGCCGCGGAGGCGTGGCGCTCTGTGCTCGGACCGCCGCCGTCAGAACTTGGGGGGCACACCCAACGAATCCGTGCGACGTGTGACCGGTGGGCTCTCTGCCGTTGCTCGCTTGACCCGCTTCACGTGAGTGCTCGGTGGCGAGCTACTTGTCCAGTTCTCCCGAGTCCATGTTCGCAGCGCCATTGAAATGATCGAGCCTGTCCTGGCGCCCCTCGTCACCCCGATCACTCATGAGCTGCCCCCGCCCTTCTTCCTGCGCAGTGATTCCGGACGGTGTACGGCCTTCTTGCCCGTCTTGGCGCTGCGCACCTCGTATTGAGGGTCCTCTTTGGAGGCGTCCACCGTCCTGCCCGCCGCCTGGCCACGCTTCTGCACCTTCCGAGTCACAGAGCCTTCCACGTCATGCCCGTGGCTTCGCCAGGTGACGTCGTCGCCCTTGGACAGGCCCTTGTCATTCTTCACCATGGTGGGTCTCCCTTTTCAGTCGTCGGCGGGTGCGGCCGCGGGGCCGCACCCGTGCCCCCTGCCTCACCAGGCCACATTCGCGGCTGCACATCCCCTGCGCACGATGACGGACTGCGCTCATCCGCTTGACCTGTGGCGGAGAGGCCGGGACAAGCCTGCCCGGTTGACCGCACATCGTCATGGCCACAGGAGCCATGCGTGTCGCGCGAGGCTGTGGGGCTCGACCCGGGAAGCCGATCCGGCCGACCGGTGAGGCGTGGCGATGCCACGCCGACGACATGCTTGCGGCCGTGGCACCCCGGATCCGCCTTCAACGACGGTGCAACGGGTCGGTCCCGGCGTTCGCGCGCCGAACCTGCGAGCCACCGCGCCGGGCTCATCGCCTCGGCACCCGCCCCTCGCCCCCATCACCCGGCCCCACACCGGCGCTGTTTCCTCAACCAGCCCGTGGG
>NZ_JAELVH010000152.1 GCF_019399235.1 Streptomyces poriferorum
GAGCGGTGGGGAGAGCGGACGGGGGTAGAGGAAGCGTTATGTCGAAACTGCCGGGGTGGCTCGGACAACTGGGTGGCGAACTGACCAGGCTGGGAGAGCGCCTGGACGAACGGCGGGCCGAATCGGCGGCCGAGGACGACGCCGCCGTGCACGAGGGGACGCCGGTGCGGGCGAGGGCCGGCGAGCGTTCTTCCGAGACCGCTGCCGAGCACGTGCCGCCGCCGCCCGCGTACGCCCCCTCCGTGTCCGCCCGCCCGGATCCGGTCGCGGCCATCCCCTGGGGGATGCGGGTCGCGGCCGAGGCGGGCTGGCGGCTGCTGGTGCTCGCCGGGACCCTGTGGGTTCTCATGCGGGTCATCAGCGCGGTCCAGTTGGTGGTGCTGGCGTTCGTCGCCGCGCTGCTCGTTACCGCGATGCTGCAGCCCACCGTCGCCCGGCTGAGGCGCTACGGGCTCCCGCGCGGGCTGGCGACCGCCGTCACGGCGGTCCTGGGCTTCGTCATCATGGGCCTGGTCGGCTGGTTCGTGGTGTGGCAGGTCATGGACAACCTCGACACCCTCTCCGACAAGGTGCGGACGGGGATCGACGACCTGAAGAACTGGCTGCTGGACAGCCCGTTCCATGTGACCGACAAGCAGATCAACGACATAGCGAAGAACCTCAGCGACACCGTCGGCACCAACACGGAGGCGATCACCTCCGCCGGACTGCAGGGCGTCACCGTGATGGTGGAGCTCCTCACCGGGATGCTGCTGGCGATGTTCTCCACGCTCTTCCTGCTGTACGACGGCAAGCGCATCTGGCACTGGGTGCTCAAGCTCGTGCCCGCCCAGGCCCGGCCGGGTGTGGCAGGCGCCGGCCCGCGTGCCTGGCGGACGCTGACCGCCTATGTGCGCGGCACGGTGATAGTCGCCCTGATCGACGCCATCTTCATCGGCCTCGGGATCTTCTTCCTCGATGTGCCGATGGCCGTTCCGCTGGCCGTCTTCATCTTCCTGTTCGCCTTCATCCCGCTCGTCGGGGCCGTGGTCTCCGGGGCGCTGGCGGTGGTCGTCGCGCTCGTCACCCAAGGCGTGTTCACGGCACTGCTGGTGCTGGCCGTAGTCCTCGCGGTCCAGCAGATCGAGGGCCACATCCTGCAGCCGTTCATCCTGGGCCGCGCGGTGCGGGTGCATCCGCTGGCCGTGGTGCTCTCGGTCGCCGCGGGCGGCATGATCGCCGGCATCGGGGGCGCCGTCGTCGCGGTTCCGCTGGTCGCGGTGACCAACACGGTGGTCGGTTATCTGCGGACGTACGGGCAGGAGGAGTCCCGCCGTCACTCGCCGCCCCCGCACGGCTCGACGTCACTGGACGCGGCGCCCGGGCCGGCCCCCGGCTCGCCGCCGGAGGAATCCGACGAAGGCAGTGACGAGGAACCGGCGCCGGACACGGACACGGCCGGCCCGAAGACGTCCTGAGCCGGTACCAGGGCGGAGACATAAGAAGGGCCCCCTGGACGGTCGGTCGTCCTGGGGGCCCTTCTCGTACGAGGGGTACTACTCGGCGAGGACGGCCTCGGCTTCGAGGGTCACGCCGACCGCCTGGATCACCGAGGCGATCTTGACGGCTTCCTGAATGGTCTCACGGTCCACGCCGGCCTTGCGCAGCACCTGCTCGTGGGAGTCCAGGCACTGGCCGCAGCCGTTGATCGCGGAGACGGCGAGCGACCACAGCTCGAAGTCGACCTTCTCCACGCCGGGCTTGCCGATCACGTTCATCCGCAGGCCGGCCCGGAGGTTGCCGTACTCGGGGTCCGACAGCAGGTGCCGGGTCCGGTAGAACACGTTGTTCATCGCCATGATGGCGGCGGCCGACTTCGCGGCGGTGTACGCCTCCGCGGAGAGATTGGCCTTCGCCTCCGGCTCCAGCTCGCGCAGCACCTTCGGCGAGCGCGAGGCGATCGCGCAGGCGAGGACGGTGCCCCACAGCTGCTGCTGCGGGAGCTCGCTGTTGCCGATGACCGAGCCGAGGTTCAGCTTCAGGTCCTTGGCGAAGTCCGGAACGGCGGCCTTCAGTTCGTCGAGTGCCATGTCGCTGTCAGCTCACTCGCCCGAGAGGAGCGCGACCGGGTCCAGGGTGTTCTCGCCCTTGGTCCAGTTGCAGGGGCACAGCTCGTCGGTCTGCAGGGCGTCGAGGACCCGCAGGACCTCCTTGGGGTTACGGCCCACGGAACCGGCGGTCACCATCGTGAACTGGATCTCGTTGTTCTGGTCGACGATGAAGACGGCGCGCTGGGCGAAGCCGTCCTCGCCCTCGATGCCGAGGTCACGCATGAGCTCGTGCTTCGAGTCGGCCAGCATCGGGAAGGGCAGGTCGGTCAGGTCCGGGTGGTCCTTGCGCCAGGCGTGGTGCACGAACTCGGAGTCACCGGAGAAGCCGAGGACCTGCGCGTCACGGTCGGCGAACTCCTCGTTCAGCTTGCCGAACGCGGCGATCTCGGTGGGGCAGACGAAGGTGAAGTCCTTGGGCCACGCGAAAACGACCTTCCACTGACCCTCGTAGGTCTTGTGGTTGATCTGCTCGAACTCCTTGCCGCTCTCCAGCGAAACACAAGCGGTCAGGTCGAACTCGGGGAACTTGTCACCGACAGTGAGCACGCGCTCTCCTTGCAGCGTAGGAATTCCCTTTTTGGGGGAGTTCCTGAGGGTTGGACGATGTCCACCTTGGCACACAGTGCATTGATCGCGGAAATAGCTACACTCGGTCGTGATGATCGGAGGTGCCTATCAGTGGCCCAGAGTAATCAGGGCATCAGGCCCAAACAGCCCAGCCTCTCGCAGCTGCGCGCCTTCGCGGCCGTGGCGGAGTATCTGCACTTCCGGGACGCGGCGGCAGCAATCGGGATGAGTCAGCCCGCACTCTCCGGAGCCGTGTCCGCGCTGGAGGAGGCACTGGGTGTCCAGCTCATCGAGCGTACGACGCGCAAGGTACTGCTCTCGCCCGCGGGGGAGCGGCTCGCGGTGCGGGCGCGGGTCGTCCTGCACGCCGTGGGGGAGCTGATGGAGGAGGCCGAGGCGGTCCGCGCGCCCTTCACCGGGGTGCTGCGGCTCGGGGTGATCCCGACCGTCGCTCCGTACCTGCTGCCGACCGTGCTGCGGCTGGTCCACGACCGCTACCCGGAGCTCGACCTCCAGGTGCACGAGGAGCAGACCTCCTCGCTGCTGGACGGACTGGCCGCGGGGCGGCTGGACCTGCTGCTGCTCGCCGTTCCGCTCGGGGCGCCGGGTGTGACGGAACTGCCGCTCTTCGACGAGGACTTCGTGCTGGTCATGGAGCGCGACCACTGGCTCGGCGGACGGCAGGACATCCCGCGCGAGGCGCTGCGCGAGCTGCCGCTGCTGCTGCTCGACGAGGGGCACTGCCTGCGCGACCAGGCGCTCGACATCTGCCGTGAGGCGGGGCGTACCGAGGGTGCGCCGGTGACCACGACCGCGGCCGGGCTCTCCACGCTGGTGCAGCTGGTGGCCGGGGGACTCGGGGTGACGCTGCTGCCGCGGACCGCGGTGACCGTCGAGACCGCCCGCAACGAGGCGCTGACCACCGGGTACTTCGCGGAACCGGCCCCCGCGCGGCGGGTGGCGCTGGGGATGCGGACGGGGGCGGCCCGGCACGAGGAGTTCGAGGAGTTCGCGGCGGCGCTGCGCGGGGCGATGGAGGCGCTGCCGGTACGCGTGGCGACGGCCGGCCGGACCTGAACCGCGGTCCGGCCGGCCGTCGGACCGGCCTACTCGCTGCGCAGCCCGTCGGGGCGCATCAGGCGCCACAGCACGGGCAGCGAGAGCAGGGTGACCAGCAGGATGAGCGAGGCGCCCGCACCCGCCAGCGGCAGGAACAGCCACCAGCCGGCCACCGGTTTGCTGACCATCCAGCACAGCGTGGCCCCGAGCGCGAGCCCGCCGGCCACCGCCACGACGAGCCCGATGGCCACCGGGATCGCGGTCTGCCACAGCACGGACCAGCCGAGGGTGACCCGGCGGGTGCCGAAGGCGACCAGGACCGACAGCAGCCGCTTGCGCTCACGCAGTTGCTCCAGCTGGGAGACCAGCATGGACGCGGCGATCAGCAGCAGGGTGGCGGTCGCGCCGACCTGGAGACCGGTCTGGATGCTCGCGTACTGCCGGTCGCGCTCGACCGAGTTGAGGGTGACCAGGCGCATTCCGGGATCGATCCGGGCCGCCGTGTTGCGTACGTACTCGGCGGCGTCCGGAACGTTCTCGTCGATGCGGATCTGCGAGACGGTCTCGGCTCCGGGCAGGGTCCGGGCGTCGATCGCCCCCGGCGTGACCAGGATGCCCGAGTGCTCCTCGCCGTACGGGTCGGTCCGGGCCTCGACGGTCCGGGAGCCGGCCGGCAGCGTCCAGTGCAGCGGTTTGCCGCGGCCGTAGGTGTCGAACTCGATCACCTTGCCCTTGCGGGCGGTCGCGTCGACCCAGCCGGCCTGCCCCTTGTCCTGGGGGTGGGAGACGAAGGTGTCACCGTCCCGGCAGGACGTGATCCGGGCGAGCTCGCGCAGGGTCGCGCAGTCCCCGACGGTGAACGAGGTGGTGGGCTGGATCTCGTCGTCCGTGTACTTTCCCGGCTTGGTCGCGTACGCCTCGACCGTGCCGATGACCTGGGTGACGCCCTTGGTGGCACGGAACTCCTTGATCGTGTGCAGGGCGGCGTCGCCCCGGACGATCTCGGAGTGGCTGTAGAACTGGGCGCGGGACGGGTCCTGGCCGGTGATCCTGTTGAAGTCGTCGTTCATCGCGGCGAACAGCATCTGCAGGGCCACCGCACCGGCCACGGCGACGGTGACGCCGCTGACCGCGCGGGAGGCCGCCCCGCTGCTCAGCTGGAGCCGGCGGGTGGCCAGCTGCCAGGGCACCGGGCCGCCGCGCAGCCGCCCGACGCAGGCCTCGACCAGCCAGGGCAGGAGCAGGGCCAGTCCGACGAGGACGAGTACCGCGCCTCCGGCGACCGGATACGGGTTGACGACGCTGTACTCGTCGATCCTGCCGCCGAGTCCGAAGACCGCGAGCCCGGCGACCGGCAGCAGCAGCCGCCACCAGAGGCGTCGCCCCCGGTCGCGGCCGTTGCGTACGACGCCGAGCGGCTCGATGACCACGGAGCGCATCGCCGCCAGGGTGACGAGCACCGCGGTGAGCGGAACGGCGAGGGCGATCAGGACGCAGAGCCGGGCGTCGGGGGCCAGGTCGGCGGGGAAGGCGCTGACGTCCCAGATCTCGACGAGGCCGGCGAACCGGCGCCCCGTCAGGAACATGGCCAGTCCGATGACGAGGCCGAGCACCGCGCCGAAGAGTGCCTCACCGGCCGCGATCCGGCGGGTCATCCGGATGTCCGTACCGACCAGGCGCAGGGCGGCGAGCCGGCGGTCGCGGCGGTCGCCGCCGAAGCGTACGGCGGTGGCGATGAAGATGGCCACGGGCGCCAGCAGCACCACGCAGACCATGATGGTCAGCACGATGAGCAGCGGTGACAGCGGATCGGTCGGGCCGGGCTTGCCGTATCCGGCGATCCGGTGGCCGCCCGACGCGCTGGTCAGGGTATCGCTGCCGACGTAGAACCAGAGTTCGCCGGGCGAGCGCAGGCCCGCGTCCGAGATCGTGCCGGTCACCTCGTAGGGCAGGCGCTCCCTGAGCAGCTCGTTCCCGGGGGAGTCGAGGATCTTCTTGAGAGCGGGCGAGACCACCATCTCGCCGGGGGCGGGGAAGGAGTCGATGCCCGGGGGGATGACCGGGTGGTCGCCGTCCGCGCGCATCAGGAAGCCCGTGATGGAGCGGTCGTGGTACTCGGTGCTCGCCTCTATGCGCAGGACCGTGCTGTCGGACTTCTTCGCGGAGGCGTCGGGGGATTCCGAGATCTTGCTCTCGGAGCGGGCCTGGTCACGTGCGGACCGCTCGTCGAGCATGTGCGGAACGGAGGCGGCGGTGAGCAGCAGCGCCACGCCCAGGCCGACGCCGACCGCGGTGAGCAGCGTGCGGATCCAGCCCTCGCGGCCGCCGCCGGCGGCGAACCGGATGCCGAGTCCGAGGTCGCGCAGCCAGGCGGCGGCACGTGACGGGGGTTCGGGAGGATGCGCCGGGCCGGCGGGGGTCCGCTTCTGGTCGAGCAGGGTCATACGGCGTGCTCCAGGTCGCGGGCCCGGCCGTCGCGGACGGTGACGTCGCGGTCGGAGTAGGCGGCGACGCGGGCCTCGTGGGTCACGAGTACCACGGCGACGTTGGAGGAACGGGCCGCGTCGGTGAGCAATTGCATGACGCGCTCGCCGTTGAGCGAGTCCAGGGCGCCGGTCGGCTCGTCGGCGAAGATCACCTTCGGGGACGCGGCGAGGGCGCGGGCCACGGCGACGCGCTGGCCCTGGCCTCCGGACACCTCGCCGGGACGCTTGGCGCCGATGTCGTCGACCTCCAGGCGCTCCATCCACTCCAGGGCGATGCGCTCGGCGGCCTTGCGGCGGGTGCCGTTCAGCCGCATCGGCAGGGCGACGTTCTCCACGCAGGTCAGCTCCGGGACGAGCTGGCCGAACTGGAACACGAAGCCGAACTCGCTGCGGCGAAGGGCGCTGCGCTCGGCGTCGGACATCGTGGAGAGCTCGCGTCCGGCGTAGGTGATGCTGCCGGAGTCCGGGGTGATGATGCCGGCGAGGCAGTGCAGCAGGGTGGACTTGCCGGAGCCGGAGGGTCCCATCACGGCGACGACCTCGCCGGGGTGGACGGAGAACGAGGCGCCGTCGAGTGCGGGGGTCGGCCCGTAGGCCTTGCGCAGATCGTGGGCGGCGAGCAGGGAGCCGGCGGGAATCACGGGGCCACCACCTTCGCGAGCTGGCCGAGTCGCGCGGCGGTGAGTTCCAGCCAGCGCAGATCGGCTTCGAGATGGAACAGGGCGTGGTCGCAGATCAGCTGGTCGGCGAGGTCGCCCCGACGCTTGCGGTCGGTGAGGATACGCATCATGCGCAGGTGCTCGGAGCGCTGGGCGTCCAGCACGTCGGCGGCGCTGCGGCCGGTGAGCATGGCCAGGACGACCTTGGTGTACAGGGTCGACTGGAGGTACGGCTCCGGCTTCTCGGGCTGCGTGAGCCAGGTGGCGACGTCGGTGATCCCGGCGTCGGTGATGGCGTAGCGCTTGCGTTCCGGTCCGCCGTCGGTCTCCACGCCGTCGACCTCGACGAGGCCGTTCTTGAGGAGGCGGGACATCGTCGAGTAGACCTGACCGTAGTGCAGGGGACGGTCGTGCCCGAACTTCTCGTCGAAGGTCCGCTTGAGGTCGTAGCCGTGGCGGGGGCCGGACTCCAGGAGCCCGAGCAGGGTGTGGCCGATAGACATACCTAGGACTGTACACGGCGTGTATACCTGGTGTGTATACCGGTCGGCGGGGGCATTGGGTCAGTGGCCGGGGCCGCGGCGGATCACTCCGCCTCCGGCGCCTCCGGTGCCTTCGGGGGGCGCCCGCGGCGCGGGATCGGCGCCGCGCCGCCGGGCAGCCGGCCCGCCTCGGCGAGCGCCCGCCGCAGCAGGAACTCGATCTGCGCGTTCGCGCTGCGCAGCTCGTCCGAGGCCCAGCGTGCCAGCGCGTCGTGCACGGCGGGATCCAGCCGCAGCAGCATCTGCTTGCGCTGCTGCGGCCCGGACTGCGGCGCGCGGCGCCGCGGGGTCTGATCCGTCACTGGTAGAGAGTGCCCGTGTTGAGGACCGGCTGCACCGCGCGGTCGCCGCACAGCACCACCATCAGATTGCTGACCATGGCCGCCTTCCGCTCGGGGTCGAGCTCGACGAGGTCCTGCTCGGTGATCCGGGTCACCGCCATCTCGACCATGCCGACCGCTCCCTCGACGATCAGCTGACGGGCCGCGACCACCGCTCCCGCCTGCTGGCGCTGGAGCATCGCGGAGGCGATCTCGGGGGCGTACGCGAGGTGGCTGAAGCGGGACTCGATGATCCGTACGCCCGCCGCCCGGACCCGTGCCGTGAGTTCCACGGCCAGCTTCTCGGTGATCTCCTCGGCGTTGCCCCGGAGCGAGAGGCCGCCTTCGTCGTGGGCGTCGTACGGGTACTCGATCGCGATGTGCCGCACTGCGGCCTCGGTCTGGGTGGCGACGAACTCCAGGAAGTCGTCGACCTCGAAGAGCGCCTGCGCGGTGTCCTCGACCTTCCAGACGACGATCGCGGCGAGCTCGATCGGGTTGCCGTAGGCGTCGTTGACCTTGAGGACCGCGGTCTCGTGGTTGCGGACCCGGGTGGAGATCTTGCGGCTGGAGGTCAGCGGGTTGATCCACCGCAGCCCGTCGGTGCGGATCGTGCCCACGTAACGGCCGAAGAGCTGGATCACCCGTGCCTCGCCCGGTGCGACCATCTTCACACCGCCCATGCAGAAGAACGAGGTGATGACGAGCAGGACGCCCAGGATGCACAGCGGGATGCCGAGGCCGTTGTTCCCGTTCGATCCGATGACGCCGCCGAGGATGGCGAGGCCGACGCCGACGATCACCCCGATCACCGTCAGCAGGAGGCCGAGGCCGCCGGCGATGCTGTGCGCCCTCGTCTCGCGGACCTGCGGTTCCGGCATGTCCGGCGCGTCCGGAGTGAGGTCGGCCTGCGGTCCGGCCGAGGCGTTCGTGTTGAGCGGTTCAGTCATGGAATCCCCCGTTTCGACTTGCTGGCCACGTGCTAGCAATGTGATTACACATTAACGGTTGTCGCAACCCTGTGCACCCCTCGTGAGTCGGTTCCCATGGGAACGGGTGCTGATTGTCACGTCCGGAAAGTACGGGATCGCTCGCTTTTTGGCCTTGTGGACGGTGTTAGCTGGCTGGTCCGAGCTGGTCCGAGCTGATCCGGTCGAGCAGAGAAACGGGAGCAACACAGCAATGGGTCGAGCGGATGCGCGACGAGCCCAGCGGCGCGGGTCGCGGGGGGCCGGGAGGAGCGGCGGCATACGCGGACTCTTCACGTGGCGGAAACTACTGGGTACGGCCTTCGGCATCTGCCTGCTGGGCATGGGCGCCTTCGCCGTGCTCTACGTGATGGTGAGCGTGCCCGAGGGCAACGCCCAGGCCAAGCTGCAGAGCAACATCTACAAGTACTCCGACGGGACCCTGCTGGCCAGGACGGGTGAGGTCAACCGCGAGATCGTGGACCTCGCGCAGGTGCCCAAGGAGGTCCAGATGACCTTCGTCGCCGCCGAGAACAAGTCCTTCTACCAGGACAAGGGCGTCGACTTCAAAGGCACCGCCCGCGGCCTGCTGAACACCGTTTCCGGCAAGGGCAAGCAGGGTGGCTCGACCATCACCCAGCAGTACGTCAAGAACTACTACCTCGACCAGGACCAGACGGTCACCCGCAAGCTCAAGGAGCTGGTCATCTCGCTGAAGGTGGACCAGAAGCGGAGCAAGCAGGAGATCCTCGCCGGGTACATCAACACCAGCTACTACGGCCGGGGCGCCTACGGCATCCAGGCCGCGGCACAGGCGTACTACGGCAAGGACGCCAAGGACCTGAACGTCGCACAGGGGGCCTACCTCGCCGCCCTGCTCCAGGCACCCAGCCAGTACGACTGGGCCGTCGCCGGCCCGAAGGGGAAGGCGCTCGTCCAGGAGCGCTGGAACTACGTGCTGAACAACATGGTCGAGGAGGAGTGGCTGGACGCGGGCAAGCGCCAGGGCCTGAAGTTCCCGATTCCGCAGGACCCCAAGCCGCTGAACGGGGTCGCGGGACAGAAGGGCTACATCGTCGAGGCGGCCCGCAAGGCGGTGCTGGAGGAGACCGGCCTCAGCAGCGACCAGTTCGACCTCGGCGGCTGGACGATCACCGTCAACATCGACAGGAAGAAGCAGCAGCAGCTGGAGAAGTCGGTCGAGACGAAGCTGATCGACAACCTGGACACGAAGAAGCGCAAGCTCGACCAGGACATCCAGGCCGGCGCCGTCTCGGTGGACCCGAAGACCGGTGCGGTGATCGCGCTGTACGGCGGGCGCGGCCAGAACCAGCACTGGTCGTCGAACGCCGCCCGGACCGACTACCAGCCCGCCTCCACCTTCAAGCCGGTCATTCTCGCGGCGGCCCTCGACGGGGAGTCGGTGACGCAGGACGGCCGGGACATCACCGCCAACACCCGCTACGACGGCACCAGCGAGCGGCCGGTCGTGGGTAGTGACGTCGCCTTCGCACCCGAGAACGAGGACGACGGGAACTACGGTTCGGTCACCGTCCAGACCGCGATGAACAAGTCCATCAACTCCGTCTTCGCACAGATGGGCGTGGACGTGGGCATGGACGAGGTGATGAAGACCGCCGGCAAGCTCGGCATGGATGTGGAGGGTCTGGATGCCGTGCCCGCGCAGACGCTCGGCTCCATGGGCGCGAGCCCGATGGCCATGGCCGGCGTCTACGCCACGCTCGACAACCACGGCAAGAAGGTCACCCCCCAGATCGTGAAGTCGGCCGTGCACCAGGGCGAGGACCCGGTGCAGATGCCCGACGCGATCGGCGGCCAGGTGATCAGCCGCCAGGCCGCGGACTCCGTGACCTCCGTGCTGACCGGAGTGGTCGACGACGGTACGGCCCGTGGCTCGGTGCGCAACGCCGAGGGACTGGCCGACCAGCAGATCGCGGGCAAGACCGGCACCTCCGACTACAACAGGTCGGCCTGGTTCACCGGGTACACGCCCGATCTCGTCACGTCGGTGGGCCTGTTCGGCGAAGCGGCCTTCAACCGCACCGACGACGACGGCAAGAAGGTCCACAAGGGCGACCAGGTGACCCTGAAGGGCGCCGGCGGTGGCGGCCGCGTCAACGGCGGCGCCTTCCCGGCCCAGATCTGGGCGGACTTCACCGCGAAGGCCATGGGCGAACCGAGCGAGTTCGTGCTCGACACCGACATGGGCGCCGCGGTCACCCCGCCGCCGGACACCAGCTCACCCAGCGCGACCACGTCGCCCTCCGACGAGGCCTCGCCCTCCGACGAACCGACTACCCAGGCACCGACGACCACACCGCCCGCCACGACCGAGCCGCCGGAGACCACCCCGCCGGCCACCCCGACCGGTGATCCGACGACGTCCCCGCCCACCGACCCGTCGACCGACCCGGGCCCGTCGGACAGCGCCGGACTGCCGATCGACCCGGGAAGCAACAACCGGCCGGAGAACGACAACGCGCTGACGCGCTGACGCGGCAGGCCGCGGGAACGGGCGGTGTGCGAGGGAGATCCCCCTCGCACACCGCCCGTTCCCGTGCTCGGGGACCGCGGGGCCCGTGACTCAGCCGCCGTTGACCTTCTTCGCCACCCGGTCGCCGAGGTCCTTGTCCACGTTGCGCCAGTACTGCAGCGCCCGGTCCAGGACCGGGCGGCTCACGCCGTCCAGCAGATGGCCGGAAATGTTCGACACCAGCCGTTCGCGTGCCGCGTCGTCCAGGACCGTGCGCACCAGCGTGCCCGCCTGGCCCCAGTCGTCGTCGTCCCGGCGCAGCGTGTACGCCTCGTGCACCATCTCGCCCGCCGTGGCCCAGCCGGCCGGTTCGCCGAAGCGCGCGGTGTCCGCCGCGGGGCCTCCGTACGAGTTCGGGGCGTAGACGGCACCCGTGCGCGACGGCTCGTACCGCATCGGGCCGTCCTTGGAGTACGAGTTGCGCGAGAAGCGGGGCCGGTTCGGCGGGAGCTGCGCGTAGTTCGGGCCGATCCGGTACCGGTGGGTGTCCGGGTACGAGAAGAGCCGGCCCAGCAGCATCTTGTCGGGCGACGGACCGATGCCGGGCACCAGGTTCGACGGCTCGAAGGACGCCTGCTCGATGTGGACGAAGAAGTCCTCGGGGTTCTCGTTCAGCGTCATCCGGCCGACCTCGGTCAGCGGGTAGTCGCCGTGCGGCCACACCTTCGTCAGGTCGAACGGGTTGAACCGGTAGTCCGGGGCGTCGTCGAACGGCATGATCTGGACGGAGAGCGTCCAGCTCGGGTGGTCGCCGCGCTTGATCGACTCGAACAGGTCGCGGCGGTGGACGTCACCGTCCGTGCCGGCCATCGCGTCGGCCTCGTCCTGGGTGTAGAACTCGATGCCCTGGTCGGTCCTGAAGTGGTACTTCACCCAGAACCGCTCGCCACCCGCGTTGACCCACATGTAGGTGTGCGAGCTGAAGCCGTCCATGTTGCGGTACGTCTTCGGGATGCCCCGGTCGCCCATCAGCCACGTCACCTGGTGCGCGGACTCGGGGGACAGGGTCCAGAAGTCCCACTGCATGTCGTGGTCGCGGACCCCGTTGTCGGGCCTGCGCTTCTGCGAGCGGATGAAGTCCTGGAACTTCATCGGGTCCCGTACGAAGAAGACCGGCGTGTTGTTGCCGACCATGTCGTAGTTGCCGTGCTCGGTGTAGAACTTCAGCGCGAAGCCGCGGGGGTCGCGCCAGGTGTCGGGGGAGCCCTGTTCACCGGCGACCGTGGAGAAGCGGGCGAGCATGGCGGTCTGCTTGCCCGGCTGGAAGAGGTCGGCCTTGGTGAACTGACTGACGTCGTTGGTCACCTGGAAGACGCCGTACGCGCCCGAGCCCTTGGCGTGGACCACGCGTTCGGGGACCCGTTCACGGTTGAACTGGGCCATCTTCTCGATGAGGTAGTGGTCCTGGAGCAGGATCGGTCCGTCGGTGCCGACGGTGAGCGAATGTTCGTCGCTCTCCACCGGGATCCCGGCGTTGTTCGTGGTGTAGGGGGCGTTCTTGGTCCTGGGTTCCTCGGTCACGAGCGTCCTCCCGTCGGTGGGGGGTTTCGGTCAGGTCGCTTCGTACACGACTGAAGTCAACTCCGCGGGATGGAGGTCGGCAACATTTGGACACCCTCGGTGACCAGGGCTTCGGCGGCCCCGGTCACTGCCCCCGGGTGGGCATCTCGAACCAGACCACCTTGCCGGTCGACAGCCGCGTCGCGCCCCACCGCCGGGCCAGCCGGTTCACCAGGAACAGACCGCGGCCGCCCTCGTCCATGTCCCGCGCCCGGCGCTGCCGGGGCAGCTGCGGGGCGTCGTCGCCGACCTCGCATCGCAGGATGTCGGTCCGCAGCAGCCGCAGGGTCACCGGCCGCTCCGCATACCGCACGGCGTTGGTCACCACCTCGCTGACCAGGAGCTCCACCGAGTCCGCGATGTCGTCGAGCCCCCACCGGCTGAGCGCCCGGCGGGCCAGCCTGCGGGCCTTGCCCGGGGCGGAGTCCTCCGGCTCCAGGTGCCAGTACGCCACGTCGCTCGGCGCGATCCCGTCGAAGCGGGCGGCGAGCAGCGCGATGTCGTCGTCCCGGTCGCCCGGGCCGAGCATGTCCAGCACGTCGTCGCAGAGGGCCTCCAGCGGCGGCGAGTGGTCCGGGCCGGTCAGCCGGGCCGTGGCGGCGAGCCGCTCGCGCAGCTGCTCGATGCCCGTCCAGACGTCCCGAAGCCGCGACTCGACCAGCCCGTCGGTGTAGAGGAGCAGGGTGGCTCCCGCCGGCGCGTCCAGCTCGACGGCCTCGAAGTCCACTCCGCCGACACCGATCGGGGCGCCCGGCGGCACCTTCAGTACTTCGGCCCGGCCGCCGAGGTGGAGCAGGACGGGCGGCGGGTGGCCGGCGTTGGCGATGGTGATGCGGTGCGCGACCGGGTCGTACACCGCGTAGAGGCAGGTCGCCATGCGGTCGCTGCCGAGCCGCTGGGCCTGCTCGTCGAGGTGGTGCAGGACCTCCTGCGGGGGCAGGTCGAGCCCGGCGAGGGTCTGGGCCGTGGTGCGCAGCTGGCCCATGATCGCCGCGGAGGTCATCGAGTGGCCCATGACGTCGCCGACGACCAGGGCGACCCGGCTGCCGGGCAGCGGGATCGCGTCGTACCAGTCGCCGCCGACCCGGGCGGTCTCGGCGGCGGGGAGGTAGCGGGAAGCGAGCCGGACGCCGGTGGGCTGGGGGAGCGAGTCGGGCAGCATGGTGCGCTGGAGCTCGTCGGCGATGTACGCCTCGCGGCCGTACAGCACGGCCTTGTCGATGCCGAGCGCCGTGTGCGTCGCCAGCTGGGCCGCGACCAGCAGGTCGTTGGCCTCGAAGGGCGGGCGCTCGGTGCCGCGCAGGAACACCGCCGCGCCGATCACCCGGCGCCGGCCGCGCAGCGGGGCCAGGATCGCCCGGTGGCCGGACGGCACCACACGGTCCGCGCCGAGCAGCTCGGGCAGCGCGACCCGGGCCGCGGCGGAGTCGCCGAACACCGGACGAACCCCGCGCAGCACCTCGGCCAGCGCGCCGCCCGCCAGGACCTCGCACAGTTCGGAGGCGGGCGTCAGATCGGCCTGCGGGTCGACGGCGGGCAGCCGCAGCCGCTCGGTGTCCGACAGGTTCTCGGTGTCCTCGTCGCTCAGCCGCAGCCGGTCGGAGCGGCGCAGCCGCAGCACGAACGGGTTGACGGGCCGCTCGTCGCCGACCGGCAGCGGGTCGCGGAGGTAGACGAGTATGGCGTCGGAGAACGTCGGCACACTGGCCCGGCAGAGCCCCAGCACGATCTCGTCCAGGTCTATTCCGCGGGCGATCCGCCGGGTCGCGGCCCCGACGAAGCGCAGCCGGTCGCCCTCACGACGGGATGCTGCCTGCGGGTCGGGGCCGGCCGCGGCCGGGTTCGGGCCCTTGGCCGGTGCCGGGATCGCCGCGGTGGCAGGGGCCGACGCCGACGCGGCGTCGCGCTGCCGCGGCCGGGTACGTTCCTGCGACCGGGCGGCGAGAGGCTGCCGGCCTTCGTGGGAGGTGGGATGCTCCGTCACGCGTGGGGTTCCGTCCGTCCGGGCCGGTTGTATGAGGCAATCACCTCGTGGAGCGCTACTGTGCCCCGGCATGAGCGGCAACCACAACGGCTGACATCTCGTGCCCCGGAACACGGGGCCGAAACCGGATGTCCGCGCGGAGTGTCGGTGACAACGTTTCCGGCGCCGGGGCGGCGGACAGCGAGCATGTCTCCACCCCCTCGTCGTGGCTCATGCGATGCGGACAACTCGTGCGACTCGCACGACTCGTACCACTGATGCGGTTCTTGAAGTGTGCACGTGTGCGATGACTCGGTGACTTACGGTCAGGTCATGTGCCGCGCCCGTTGGTTGGGGCGGAGCCGATCTTCTCGGAACGATCCTACGTTTGCCCCAGTGGGGTGCATCAAGGGTCTCACGACGGCATGGGGGAGGGGGTGCGGTCCCAGTCATCCGGGAGCCGGTCCCAGTCGGCGGGCAGCGCGGGCACCCGCCAGCGCGGGTCGGGCCGCCAGTCCTCCCAGCCGTCCCGGAACGGCGCCCCCCACTCACGGATCACCCCGACGGCCGCGCGCCCGGCCGCCAGCACCTGCCGGGCGGCGTCCGGGCTCATCAGGCCGACCCGCTGGGCCTGGGCGAACTCGTCCTCGTCGCGCCAGAGCCAGCTGTGGTCCGGGTAGACCGAGATGTCGAGGAAGTGGTCCTCGGAGTCGATGCCGCCGGGCCACCGGGTCCGCGGTTCCTCCAGGTTCACGTACCAGCTGCGGAACTGCCAGCCCCGGTCCCAGAACAGCCAGACGGACCACGGTTCGCCGGGCCGGGCCAGCTTCAGCACCCCGTTGCCCAGCCAGGGCGAGCGAGCGGTGGTGCGCGGGGCGGTGTATCGGGTGGCGAGCGGCTCGGCGTGCACGTCGGTGCCGTCGGCCAGCACCGGCTTCACGCACTCGGTGCCGGGGGCGACCCAGACGGCGAGCAGCTCGTCGGTGTCCTGGACGACGGTGACCGGACGGCAGATGTGCACGGGGTTCGGGGTCCGGGCGGGCGCGGGACCGCGTCGCCGCGGTCCGTTGCCACGGTAGCGCCACAGGATCTGATCACCCGGCGCCCAGCGCTCGGTCTCTCCGGTACCTGTCATGGAGAGATCTTAGTGAGAGCGCCGCCCGCGCCGCAGCGATGCGCGTCACGGGCGGGTCATACGAAGGACGTCCAGCGCCTCGTCGAGCTGTTCCACGGTGAGGTCGCCGCGCTCGACGTAGCCCGAGTCCAGCACCACCTCACGGATCGTCCTCCGCTCGGCCAGGGACTTCTTGGCGACCTTCGCGGCCTCCTCGTAGCCGATGTACTTGTTCAGCGGGGTGACGACGGACGGTGAGGACTCCGCGTACTCCCTGGCCCGCTCGACGTTCGCGGTGATCCCGTCGACGGTACGGTCCGCGAGCAGCCGGGAGACGTGGGTGAGGAGCCGGACGGACTCCAGCAGGTTCTTCGCGATGACCGGGAGCATGACGTTCAGCTCGAAGTTGCCGGCGGCGCCCGCGACGGCCACCGTCGTGTCGTTCCCCGTCACCTGGGCGGCGACCATCAGCACGGCCTCGGGAATGACCGGATTCACCTTGCCCGGCATGATCGAGGAGCCCGGCTGGAGGTCGGGGAGGCTGATCTCGGCCAGTCCGGTGCGCGGTCCCGACGCCATCCAGCGCAGATCGTTGGAGATCTTGGTGAGGGAGACCGCGATCGTGCGGAGCTGGCCGGAGGTCTCGACGAGGCCGTCCCGCGCGCCCTGCGCCTCGAAGTGGTTGCGGGCCTCGGTGAGCGGCAGCCCGGTGACGCGGGCGACCTCGGCGATGACGGCGGCGGAGAAGCCGGGCGGGGTGTTGATACCGGTGCCGACGGCCGTGCCGCCCAGCGGCAGCTCGGCGAGGCGGGGGAGCGAGGCGCGCAGCCGCTCGATGCCGTAGCGGATCTGTGCCGCGTACCCCCCGAACTCCTGGCCCAGGGTGACGGGGGTGGCGTCCATCAGGTGCGTACGCCCCGACTTCACCACGTCCGCGAACTCGGCGGACTTGCGCTCCAGCGCCGCCGCCAGATGGTCCAGCGCCGGGATCAGCTCGCCGGTCACCGAGCCGGTCGCGGCGATGTGGATGGAGGACGGGAAGACGTCGTTGGAGGACTGCGAGGCGTTGACGTGGTCGTTGGGGTGGACCGCGCGGCCGAGGCGCTCGGTGGCGAGCGTGGCCAGGACCTCGTTGGTGTTCATGTTCGACGAGGTACCGGAGCCCGTCTGGAAGACGTCGATGGGGAAGTGCGCGTCCCAGCGGCCCTCGGCGACCTCCGCCGCGGCCTCCTGGATGGCCTCGGCGATCTCCGGGTCGAGCACCTTCAGTTCGGCGTTCACCTTGGCGGCGGCGGCCTTGACGCGCGCGAGGGCCGCGATGTGCGCCCGCTCCAGGCGCTGCCCGGAGATCGGGAAGTTCTCCACGGCACGCTGGGTCTGGGCGCGCCATTTCGCGTCGGCGGGTACCCGCACCTCACCCATCGAGTCGTGCTCGGTGCGGTAGTCCTTGCCGGTTTCCTCGTCCATGGTGATCCAACCTCCTGAAAAAGATGAGCACTTGTCTTGTTCCATGTATTCCCAAGTTGTCTACCGACCAGTAAATACCGGGGGTAACAACAACCTCGGGAGGCGCAATGAGACGTACCGGATACCGACTCCGATGTACGGTCGCGGCCGTCGCGGCCATGGCGGCGGCGTTGGGCGGCATGACCGTAGCCGCCGGCCCGGCGGGTGCTGCCCAGCCCGGTACCAGCAGTACCGCATCCACCGCCCTGCCGCCGGAACTGGAGGCCCTGCGCGCCGCCGAGGCCACCCGGCTGTACGGCGACCCGGCCGAGCGCCCGCTCGCCGAACGCAAGACCGGGCTCATCTCGCTCGGCGACAGCGAGATCTCGGGCGAGGGCGTCGGCACGTACGAGGCGGGCACCAACGGCCCCGACAACTGGTGCCACCGCTCACCCGACTCGGCCATCCACCGCACCGGGATCCCGGCCGACGTCACGTACAACGTCTCGTGCTCCGGCGCGTACACCGGAAACATCGTCATCGGCGGTTCGAAGCAGTACGCCGACGAACTCGTCCAGAGCGACAACCTCGCCATCAAGGCGCGCAACACCCGCATCAAGATGATCGTGCTGGTGGCGGGTGCCAACGACGACCTCCAGTTCGGCCCGGTCATGACGGACTGCGTCACGCGCTGGGTGCTCAGCCAGGGAACCTGTGAGCCCAAGTACGACGGCGGCTGGCAGGCCCGCGTCGACGGACTCGTGCCCAAGGTCGAGAAGACCGTGCGCGACCTGCGGACGGTGATGACCGGCGCCGGTTACGCCGACGCCGACTACAAGCTCGTCGTCATGGGCTACCCGAGCCCCATCGGCCCGGACTTCTACGACAACCCGAACTTCCCCGGCAAGCTTCCCGGCGGCTGCGCCGGATACGACTCCGACGCCGCCTGGGGACGTAACGTCGCCGTTCCGGCCTTCGAGCGCGGCATGCGCAAGGTCGCCACCGACACCGGAGCGGTCTACCTCGACAACTCCCGGCTCTTCCACGGCCACGAGGTGTGCAGCGAGTCCACCTGGGCCCGCGGCCTGTTCATCGACCTCTCGCACTTCCCGCCGGACTCCAACTCCCTCCGGCAGTCCTTCCACCCGAACGCGGCCGGCCACGGCGCCTTCGCCTCCTGCCTGACCCAGATCTACAACTCGGGCCTGCGCGAGGCGAGCTGCGCCGACCCGGCGAGCACCGGGAAGCCCGTGCTCCAGGCCGCCGCCTGGGACGACGCCTTCAAGCCCCTGCGCGGCGAGGCGACGGGCAGCTGCCTGGACGTCCCCGCCTCGGTCACCCGGAACAACACCGGCGTCACCGGCTGGGAGTGCCACGGCGGGCGCAACCAGGGCTGGTGGTACGACTCCGGCACGAAGAACCTCCGCACCGAGCTGAGCCACGACCGCTGCCTGGACGTACCGGGCGCGAAGTACACGGCGGGCGCCGCGCTCATCCTCTACAACTGCTCGGGCGCGGCCAACCAGCAGTTCGTCCGCCAGTCGGGCACCCTGCGCCCGGCCGCCTCGACCGGGCTGTGCGCGACCCTGGCGGGAGCCCATGACCCGCTGAGGCTCCAGCCCTGCGACGCAAGCGCGCGGCAGCGCTTCGCGTAGCACCTCGGAGCGTCCGGTACGGGGCGGGGCAGCCGGCCCCGCCCCGTACCCGGGTTCAATTCGAGTTGCGTACCTGGGGTCGGCCCGGGGTCGCGTACCCGGGGTCGGTCCTGGGTCGCGTATCCGGGTTCGGCCCGAGGGTACGAACGCGGGTTCAGTCCGAGGCCACGAACGCGCCGAGGATCGCCGCCAGGTATCCCGGGTCGTCCGCCCCGCACAGCTCGCGCGCCGAGTGCATCGACAGGCCCGGCACCCCCACGTCGACGGTCTGCACACCCAGCCGGGCCGCGGTGAGCGGTCCGATGGAGGTACCGCACGGCATCGCGTTGTTGGAGACGAACGGCTGCCACGGCGCCCCCGCCCGCTCGCAGGCCGAGGCGAACATCGCGATCCCGGTCGAGTCGGTGGCGTAGCGCTGATTGGCGTTGACCTTGATGGTGGGGCCGCCGTTGGGCAGCGGGCGGTGGTCGGGGTCATGGCGCTCGGCGTAGTTGGGATGGACCGCGTGTGCCATGTCGGCCGAGACGCAGAAGGCGCCGGCCAGGGCCCGCGACCAGTCCTCCTGGCTGCCGCCGCGAGCGGTGACCGAACGGCTCAGCACCCTCTCCAGCAGCGGGCTCTGCGCACCCGTGTCCGAACCGCTGCCGACCTCCTCGTGGTCGAAGGCCGCCAGGACGGGGATGTACGCGGGTTCCCCGGCCGCCGTCGCCGCACCGGCCAGCGCCGTGACGCCCGCGTGCACCGACACCAGGTTGTCCAGCCGGGAGGAGACCAGGAACTCCCGTTCCGCGCCCAGGTATCCGGGGGGCTGGATGTCGTGGAGCATCAGGTCCCAGCCGAGCACCTCGTCCGGCTCGGCCTCGGCCGCCGCGGCGACCCTGCGCAGCAGCGCCCCCTCCTCCGCGACGCCGAGCGACCAGACAGGGGTGATGTGCCGCTGCCGGTCCAGTGCGAGGCCGTCGTTGACGGAACGGTCCAGATGGATCGCCAGCTGGGGCACGCGCAGCAGCGGTTCGTCGATCTGGACGAGCCGGGAGTCGGTCCGACTGCCCGGCCCCCGCAGGGCCAGCCGGCCCGAGATGCCCAGGTCGCGGTCGAGCCAGGTGTTGAGCGGAACCCCGCCGTAGATCTCCACCGCGATCTGCCGCCAGCCGGCGGATCCGGTGTCGGGGCTCGGCTTGATCCGCAGGTTCGGCGAGTCGGTGTGGGTGCCGATGATCCGGAACGGGGTGTGGGAGGGCGTGCCCTCGGGTGCGTACCAGGCGATCAGGGCTCCGCCGCGGACGACGAAGCTGCCGCCCGTGGTGCCCGTCCAGTCGTCGGTGCCCCGCAGCTCACGGAAACCGGCCTTCTCCAGGCGCTGGGCCGCGCTCGCCACGGCGTGGTACGGGGAGGGGCTGGCCCTGATGAAGGAGAGCAGGTCGTCGGTGTGGCTGCGGTGAGGGACCGGCGTCATGCGGTGTCCGCCTTTCCGGATCGGGACGGTGAGGGTGGTTCGGTGTGGGTTCGGACAGCCGGGTGTCTGGTCCCGGCGTCCGGGCCGGGAGGCGGGGTGTTCCGGTGTGGGGGACCGGGAATCGGGGCGTCGGAGGAAGAGGCACGGTTCTCCGGCCCAACGCGGACAACTCACCGCATCGGTACGGCTCCCCGCAAGCCGTACGGACGGCTCTCTGCGCGAAAGCGGCGGTGCGGGCGCGGTCCCTGCGGGTGATGCGGAACCGCCCGGGGCGGCGGCGCGCGGCCCGGTCCGCACGTCCGGGGCGAGACGCCTCGGACGCGGGGGCCCTGACCGGGGCGCGATCCGGACGCGGGAGAGGAGCGGGCGGCGCCGGACGCCGCTTCGCGAGATTGGCTGAATCTGGCCGTCCGGGACCGGTCGCGCGGAGCGGTTACACGGAGCGGTCGCACGGACCGGTCAAACGGGCCGGTCAAACGGGCCGGTTACACGGAGCGGTCGCACGGACCGGTCAAACGCCCCGGTCGCGCGGACCGGCCATGCGGCCTGCGGCCTGTGACGTGCCGCCGATGCCTCGGCCACGGCCGAGGGGCGCCCCGGCCGTGGCCGGGGCGCCCCTCGATGGTGCGGGTGCGGGTGCGGGGGTCGGTCAGCCGAGGCCGGGACCGCGCACCGGAATGCTGGTGAACGTCGGGGCGGGGGCCGGCTCGGTGAAGAAGTCGTTGCCCTTGTCGTCGACGACGACGAACGCCGGGAAGTCCTCGACCTCGATCCTCCAGACCGCCTCCATACCGAGCTCCTCGTACTCGACGACCTCGACCTTCTTGATGCAGTCCTGTGCGAGACGGGCCGCCGGACCGCCGATCGAGCCGAGGTAGAACCCACCGTGCGCGTCGCACGCGTCGGTGACCTGCCTGGACCGGTTGCCCTTGGCCAGCATCACCTTGGAGCCGCCCGCCGCCTGGAACTGCGCGACGTAGCTGTCCATCCGGCCGGCCGTGGTCGGGCCGAAGGAACCGGAGGCGTAGCCCTCGGGCGTCTTCGCGGGGCCCGCGTAGTACACGGGGTGGTCCTTCAGGTACTGCGGCATCTCCTCGCCCGCGTCCAGCCGCTCCTTGATCTTGGCGTGCGCGATGTCGCGCGCCACGACCAGCGGGCCGGTCAGCGAGAGCCGGGTCTTGACCGGGTACTTCGTCAGCTCGGCGAGGATGTCGTCCATCGGCCGGTTGAGGTCGATCTTCACGACGTCCCCGGCCTCGTCCAGATGCTCGTCGGTGGTGTCGGGGAGGAAGCGCGCCGGGTCCTTCTCCAGCTGCTCCAGGAAGACGCCCTCGGCCGTGATCTTCGCGGTGGCCTGGCGGTCGGCCGAGCAGGACACGGCGATGGCGACGGGCAGCGAGGCGCCGTGCCGGGGAAGACGGACCACCCGCACGTCGTGGCAGAAGTACTTGCCGCCGAACTGCGCCCCGATGCCGATCTTCTGCGTCAGCTCGAAGACCTTCTCCTCCAGCTCCTTGTCACGGAAGCCGTGACCGGTGGGGGAGCCCTCGGCGGGCAGCTCGTCCAGGTAGTGCGCGGAGGCGTACTTCGCGGTCTTCAGCGCGAACTCGGCCGACGTACCGCCGACGACGATCGCCAGGTGGTACGGCGGGCAGGCCGCCGTACCCAGCGAACGGATCTTCTCCTCCAGGAACTTCATCATGGAGGCCTCGTTGAGGACCGCCTTGGTCTCCTGGAAGAGGAACGACTTGTTGGCCGAACCGCCGCCCTTGGCCATGAAGAGGAACTTGTACGCGCCGCCGTCGGTCGCGTACAGCTCGATCTGCGCCGGGAGGTTCGAGCCGGTGTTCTTCTCGTCCCACATGTTCAGCGGGGCCATCTGCGAGTAGCGCAGGTTGAGCTTGGTGTACGCGTCGAAGATGCCGTGCGACAGGGCCTCCTCGTCACCACCCGAGGTCAGCACGTTCTGTCCGCGCTTGCCCATGACGATCGCGGTGCCGGTGTCCTGGCACATCGGCAGGACACCCGCGGCGGCGATGTTCGCGTTCTTCAGCAGGTCGAGCGCGACGAACTTGTCGTTGGACGAGGCCTCGGGGTCGTCCACGATCCGCCGCAGCTGCGCCAGGTGTGCGGGGCGCAGATAGTGCGAGATGTCGTGCATGGCCTCGGCGGCCAGGGTGCGCAGCGCCTCCGGCTCGACCTTGAGGAACGTACGTCCGTCGGCCTCGAAGGTGGACACACCCTCGGCGGTGACCAGGCGGTACGGCGTGGTGTCCTCTCCCAGGGGGAGCAGATCGGAGTACGCAAACTCTGGCATTACGGCCATTCCTCACTCGGCAGACAGCGGCTGGCCTCCCTTGGCCAGCGCACCCACCAGGGTAGGACCCCGCGGGGGTGCCGGGTCTGTGAGGTAGGGCTCATCGCGGTTCCGGCCCGGGGGCCGGGTGCCGGCCCCCGGCGGCGCCTCTTCGCCCCACGGGGTCGCGTCCTCGCCCTGCCGGGCCGGATCGCGATATATGCCCGCCGCGCCCGGTCGCCCCCTAGTCGCGATCTATCGCGTTTGGGTACGCTGGGCCGGTGGACCTCGAAAAGCACCCCCAGCAGCCCACCGTGCGGGCGGAACCCGACGTCATCCGCGCCTCCGACGCGGACCGCGACCGGATCGCGGACATCCTGCGTGAGGCGATGGCCGAGGGCCGGCTGACCGCCGACGAGCACGCCGAGCGGGTCGACTCCGTCTACCGCGCCAAGACCGTCGGGGAACTCGAACCGCTGGTACGGGACCTGCCGGCGCCGGGCGGCACCCCCCGGCCCGTCGGCGCCTCGTACGCCCCGGCCGCCGAGGTGCCCACGGGGCCCGCCGACAACCTGGTCGCGATCTTCAGCAGCGCCAGCCGCAAGGGCCGGTGGCGGGTCGGCGGGCGCACGAACGCGTTCTCGCTGTTCGGCAGTGTCGAGATCGATCTGACCGAGGCCCTTTTCGGACAACGGCTCACGGTGATCAATGCGACTTCCATCTTCGGGAGCGTGGACATCAGAGTCCCCGAGAACATCTCGCTGCGCGGAAGCGGAACGGGGATTTTCGGCAGTTTCGAAGTCACCACGCTGGAATCGGCGGATCCCGAGGCTCCCGTGGTTGCCGTCAACGGATATTCGGTGTTCGGCAGCGTCGAGGCGAAGCCCAAGCGCGGCAAGTTCATTGCGGATCTGCAGGACAGGCTGCGCAAACATCTCGGCCACTGACAACGGCGCGACGTGCGGCGGCGCGTAAGGGCGCGCGGGGACGGGTCGTTGCGCGGGGCCGGATTCGGGCCGGATTCGGGGCGGATTCCGGACGGAAATGTGCTCGACCGCAATTCCGTGGACCGGAACTGAGTGCCACTCAGTGCATAGGCGCGCGCACAGCGGGTAGGGAACGCTGCATCGCCTCTTGCTCGCGAAGCCGTCGTCAGGAGTGGACCGTGCTGCAACTGCCGCATCAGCCCCTGCAGGTCGCCGCCATCCCTCCCCAGCGGACCCCCGCTCGGGAGGACCAGGCAGGCCCCTGGCATTCGGAGGCGGTGTGCCGCCGGGATGAAGCCGGGCTGTTCTTCGCTCCGTCGAAGGAGCCGACTGCTGCCCGACTCTCGCGCGAGGAGTCCGCGAAGCGGGTCTGCGCGCGCTGCCCCGTGATGATCGAGTGCCGCGAACACGCCCTGGTGCAACCGGAGCCGTACGGGGTGTGGGGCGGCCTCACCGCTGCCGAACGCCGCGTGGCGCTCGCCCGCCGCAGGCGGCGCGAGGCGGAGCTCAAGGCGTCCGGTGCCACCGGCCACATCGCCGCGGCCGGCTGACGGAAACACCGGACCGTACCTGCGTTTGTGCCCGTACTCGTAGTCGTACCCGTCCCGTACCTGTACCTGTACGCGCGCACCCGTACCCGTCTTCCCGTCCCGCTGTTCGCGTCCGTAGACGCAAAGAGGCGCCCCCACCGCACATGGGGGGCGCCTCTTCGCGGGACGTACCTACGTCACTTCGCGCGGTCGAAGTCGATCGCGCTGTAGGCACGCAGCTTCGAAAGCCGGTGGGTGGAGTCGATCTTCCGGATGGTGCCCGACTTGGAGCGCATGACGATCGACTCGGTCGTCGCCGTCTCCGCGCGGTAGCGCACGCCCCGCATCAGCTCGCCGTCCGTGATGCCGGTGGCCACGAAGAACACGTTGTCGCCGCTGACCAGGTCGTCCGTGGACAGCACCCGGTCCAGGTCGTGTCCGGCGTCCAGGGCGCGCTGCCGTTCGGCCTCGTCCTTCGGCCAGAGCTTGCCCTGGATGACACCGCCGAGGCACTTTATGGCGCAGGCCGAGATGATGCCCTCGGGCGTGCCGCCGATGCCCATCAGTAGGTCGACGCCGGTGCCCTCACGGGCGGCCATGATCGATCCCGCGACGTCGCCGTCGGAGATGAACTTGATCCGGGCGCCGGTCTCCCGGATCTCCTTGACGATGCCCTCGTGGCGGGGGCGGTCCAGGATGACGACGGTGACGTCCTCGGGCATGGAGTTCTTGGCCTTCGCGACCCGGCGGATGTTCACCGAGACGGGGGCGTTGATGTCGACGAAGTCGGCGGCCTCGGGACCCGTGACCAGCTTGTCCATGTAGAAGACGGCGGACGGGTCGAACATCGCGCCCCGGTCCGCAGCGGCCAGCACGGCGATCGCGTTCGGCATGCCCTTGGCGTTCAGGGTGGTGCCGTCGATCGGGTCGACGGCGATGTCGACCTCGGGGCCGGTG
Organism: Streptomyces poriferorum; assembly: GCF_019399235.1. Classification (GTDB taxonomy): domain Bacteria; phylum Actinomycetota; class Actinomycetes; order Streptomycetales; family Streptomycetaceae; genus Streptomyces; species Streptomyces poriferorum. The sequence goes on from NZ_JAELVH010000152.1 coordinate 25,209, forward strand.
CCGTCGCCGACGCGCTCGCCGTTGAACAGCATGGGGGCCTCGTCCTTCTCGCCCTCACCGATGACGACGATGCCGTTCATCGACACGGTGGAGACGAGGGTCCGCATGGCCTTCACGGCGGCGCCGTCGGCGCCGATCTTGTCCCCGCGGCCGACCCAGCGCCCGGCGGCCATGGCGGCGGCCTCGGTGACCCGGACGAGCTCCAGGGCGAGGTTGCGGTCAGGGGCCTCCGGGGAGACCTCCAGCTGGGACGGCAGATGATGCTCGGACATCGGAGCGCACCTTTCTGTACGACGACGACCGGATGAGGGTGATGTGACTCTATCGTCAGGTCGATAAAATGAGCAGACCGGGTCACGAATGAGCGGCCCCTCTCGGTCGGGTGGCCGATCCGGGCGTGCGGCCCGGCCCCGCCGCGTCCCCCGATCCGGCCCTCCGACCCGGTCCCGGGCTTCGGTGCCGCCGGGGCTGATGCGACGATGGACGCGTGGCAAGCAAGCGAGGCAAGCAGACAGTGCGGGACATGTTCCTGTCGTTGGCGGTGATCTCCGCGGTGGCGGGCGTCGCCTACATCTTCGTTCCGCACGACGACAAGGCCGATCCGGTCAAGGCGGTCGACTACCGGGTCGAGCTCCTGACGGCGCGGCGCGCGGCCCCGTATCCGGTGGCGGCCCCGAGCGGTCTGGCGCAGGACTGGAAGCCCACCTCGGTCGGTTACGACCGTGCGGCGGGCAACAGTTGGCACCTGGGCTTCCTGGACCCGGACGGCAAGTACGTCGCGGTGGAGCAGTCCACGTCCGCTGCGGAGAAGTACGTCACCGAGGTCAGCCGGAAGGCGAAGGACACCGGCCGCACGCAGCAGGTGGCGGGGGAGACCTGGCAGCACTGGGAGGGCCCGAAGTACGACGCCCTCGTGCGCCAGGACAAGGGTGCGACCACGGTCGTGACCGGGTCCGCCTCGACGGAGCGGCTGACGGAGATGGCGGCGTCGCTCAAGACGTCCTGACGTACACGCTTCGGCGTACGAGTACTTCCGGGGACAGGAACATTCCGGGCAACATGAGGAAGGCCCCGGAGCACCTGCTCCGGGGCCTTCCTCATGTTCAAGTGCCCGTGGGGGCGGCGTGGCTCAGACGGTCTGGACGACGTCGTCGAACGCCAGGCGCGGCAGACGCGGGAACCAGGCGTCCTCGCCCGGCTTGCCGATGTTGACGACCATCAGCACGTTGTGGTCGCCGTCGAGGAACTCCTTCTCGATCTCGGCGGCGTCGTAGCCCGTCATCGGGCCGGCGGCCAGGCCGGCGGCGCGGACGCCGATGATGAAGTAGGCGGCCTGCAGGGCGGCGTTCAGCGTGGCAGCCGACTCACGGACCGGGCGCTCGGAGAAGAACATGTCCTTGGCCTGCGGGAAGTGCGGAAGCAGGGCCGGGAGCTCCTCGTGGAACTCGTTGTCCGCGACCAGGATCGCGACCAGCGGGGCGGTCGCGGTCTTCGGCTGGTTGCCCTCGGCCATGTGCGGCAGCAGACGGGCGCGGGCCTCGTCCGAACGGACCAGGATGACGCGCAGCGGCGACTGGTTGAACGCGGTCGGGCCGTACTTGACCAGGTCGTAGATCGCCTGGACCTGCTCGTCGGTCACCGGCTCGTCGGTGAAGGTGTTGGCGGTGCGGGCCTCACGGAAGAGGAGGTCCTGGGCGGCGGGGTCAAGAACGAGGGACATCTTGCGTATTACCTTCCGGACGTACACGGGGGATCAAGCAACGCTGATCACGGTACGGGAGAGGTAGGTTAACTTTCAACTAAAACGGGAGGGGAGTGACCGACCCCACAAGGCGGACGCCTTGCGCCGTTCCACCGGGCCTGTGTCCCTCAGCCCGCGCCGGCCGCGGTGTCCCCGGCGTCCGGTCCTGGGGCGGCGGGCCCCGCCAGCGCCGCGTCGAGACGGGCGCGCGCACCCTCCAGCCAGTGCCGGCACACCTTCGCCAGCTCCTCGCCGCGCTCCCACAGCGCGAGGGAGTCCTCCAGCGAGGTTCCGCCCGCCTCCAGCCGGCGCACCACCTCGATCAGCTCGTCGCGCGCCTGCTCGTAACCGAGCGTGCCCGTCGCCGCAGCCGTCGTCGTCCCGTCGTCCGTCATGTGATCCACCCTATGCGTCGGCATGTCCGTTCCCTGCGGCCGCGGCCGCTCACCCGTCGACCCGCACCGTGAACTCGCCCCCCGACACCCGGGCCCGCAGCGCGTCCCCGGCGGCGCCCGCGTCGGCCGGGTCCCGGACCACGTGCCCGTCCGCCCGCTGGAGCACCGCGTACCCACGCTCCAGCGTCGCGGCGGGCGACAGCGCGAGGACGCGGGCGCGGGTGTGGGCGAGCTCCGAGTCCGCGCGGTCCAGCAGATGCCCCAGCACCCGCCGGCCCCGCCCGATCAGCGCGTCGACCTCCGAGGCGCGCTCGTCCACCATCCGCTGCGGGTGCTCCATGGAGGGCCGCCCCAGCGCATGCGCCAGGCCCCGCTCCTCCCGGTCGAGCAGCCCCCGTACCGTCCGCAGCGCCCGGTCCCGAAGCTGCTGCACCCGGTCCAGCTCCTCGCCCACATCGGGCACGATCTTCTTCGCCGCGTCCGTGGGCGTGGAGGCCCGCACGTCGGCGACAAGGTCGAGCAGCGGGGAGTCGGGTTCATGCCCGATCGCCGAGACGACCGGGGTGCGGCACGCGGCGACCGTACGGATCAGCTCCTCGTCCGAGAACGGCAGCAGATCCTCCACGCTGCCCCCGCCGCGTGCCACGACGATGACGTCCACCTCGTCGAGGGCGTCGAGCTCCTTGACCGCGTGGACCACCTGGTTCACCGCGTGCACACCCTGTACCGCGGTGTTGCGCACCTCGAAGCGGACGGCGGGCCACCGGCGGCGCGCGTTCTCCAGCACATCGCGCTCGGCCGCGGACGCGCGTCCGCAGACCAGCCCGATCAGCTGGGGCAGGAAGGGCAGCGGCTTCTTGCGGTCGAGAGCGAAGAGGCCCTCCGAGGCCAGGGACTTCTTGAGCTGCTCCAGCCGGACCAGCAGCTCACCGATGCCGACCGGCCGTATCTCCGTGGCCCGCAGCGAGAGCTGGCCGCGGGGCGCGTACCACTCGGGCTTCGCGAGGACGACGACGCGCGCGCCCTCCGTCACCACGTCCGCGATGCGGTCGAATACCTGCCGGAAGCACGTCACGCTCACCGAGATGTCGTGGGACGGGTCGCGCAGGGTCAGGAACACGACTCCGGCACCCGGCCGCCGCGACAGCTGCGTGATCTGCCCCTCGACCCAGACCGCGCCGAGCCGGTCGATCCAGCCGCCGATCAGCCGCGACACGTCACCGACGGGCAGCGGAGCTTCCGGGGAAGTTTGGAGAGCCATGCGAGCGAGCGTATCCGCCGGCACCGACACCAGGCCCGGTCCTCGCCGCCTTCAGGTCCCGAGGGCCGGTCCGCGCCGCCCTCGCCGGTTCGCGTTGCCCTCAGGCCCGAGGGCCGGTCCGCGTCGCCCTCAGGCCCGAGGGCCGTTCCTCCGCCGCCCTCAGGCCCGAGGACCGTTCCCCCGCCGACCTCCCTCAGGCCGCCGCCCGGCGCCCCCGCTGCACCGCGAGCACCACCAACCCCACAGCCAGCCAGCACGCGCCCACCACCTGAGCGCTCGTCGTCGCCTCCACGATCACCGCGATCAGCACCCCGGCCCCCACCACCGGGATCAGGACATGGCGCCACCAACTCGGCGGCCCCTCCATCCGCCGCACCGCGAACCAGCCGACCACCGACGCGTGGAGCAGGACGAACGCGGTCAGCGCCCCGACGTCCACCACGGACACCAGATGATCCAGGCCGTCGTCCCGCCTGGCCGCCCACACCGCAGCCACCATCGTGACGACCGCAGCGATCAGGATCGCGATCCTCGGCACCCCCGAACCCGGATCGACCTTGGACAGCAGCGCGGGCAGCCGGCGCTCCCGGGCCATCGCGAACAGCAGCCGCCCCGCCGCCGCCTGCCCGGCCAGCGCCGCGAACGCCGCCCCGATCGCCTTGCTGACCGCCACCAGATCGTGCAGCCAGGTCCCGACCGCGGAGTCCACCGTGTCGTAGAACGCCGAGCCCTGCGCCACCGGGTCGGCGGCCAGTTCCGCCGACGTCATCGGTTCGAGCAGCGCGGCCAGATACGCCTGCGCCACGAACAGCGCCCCCGCCAGCACGAGACAGAACAGGACCGCCCGCGCCACCTTCGCCGACCCGCCCGTCACCTCCTCCGCGAACGAGGCGATGGCGTCGAAGCCCAGATACGAGAGCACGGCCACGGACACCGCGCCCAGCACCGCCGACGCGGAGAAACCCGAATCCCCGGTGAGCGGCGACAGCCAGTCGCGCTGCGCCCCGTCCCGTGCGAGGACCACCACCGCGGACACCATGAACACCAGCAGCACCACGATCTCCATCGCGAGCACCGCGAAGCCGACCCGGGCAGCCGCCCGTACGCCCCAGAGGTTGAGCAGAGTGGTGAGGACCACCGCCAGAGCCGTCCACACCCATCGCGACACCTCGGGCACCAGCGAGTTCATCGCGATCCCGGAGAAGAGATAGGCGACCGCGGGGATCAGCAGGTAGTCCAGCATCGCCATCCACCCGGCGATGAAACCAGGCCCTTCGCCGAGCCCCTTGCGGGCGTAGGCGAAGACGGAACCCGCCAGCGGGGCGACCCTCACCATCTGGGCGTAACTGAAGGCGGTGAACGCCATGACGACGGTCGCGGCGATGTACACCAGCGCCACGGCACCCTCGGATTTCGCGTCGAGGGTGCCGAAGACGCCGACGGGTGCCATCGGGGCGATGAAGAGCAGCCCGTAGACCACCAGGTCCCGGAAGCCGAGCGTCCGCCGCAGCCTCACCTGCTCCGTGGAGCCGCCCGTGCCGTCCGGACCGCCGGGGACGCCTGAACCGTCCGGACCGCCGGTGCCGGATTCCGTGCCGCTGCCGGCCATGAGCCCTCCGTCGTTCGCGTCATCGTTCGCGTGATGATCAGTCTCCCGACCCCGCTACCCCCGCGCCTGTTCGGTACGGCCTAACGGCCTCCCCGGGGCAGGGAAGGAGGCCGTTACGATGGGACGCATGACTGCTCCGACACCCCGCCGCGTCCTGCTCGCCGCTCCCCGTGGCTACTGCGCCGGCGTGGACCGTGCCGTGATCGCCGTGGAGAAGGCCCTGGAGCAGTACGGCTCCCCGGTCTACGTTCGCCACGAGATCGTCCACAACAAGTACGTCGTGCAGACCCTGGAGAAGAAGGGCGCGATCTTCGTAGAGGAGACCGCGGAGGTCCCCGAGGGCTCGATCGTCATGTTCTCCGCGCACGGCGTCGCGCCGACCGTGCACGAGGAGGCGGCCGAGCGGAAGCTCGCCACGATCGACGCGACCTGCCCGCTCGTCACCAAGGTCCACAAGGAAGCCGTCCGCTTCGCGCAGGACGACTTCGACATCCTCCTGATCGGCCACGAGGGCCACGAGGAGGTCATCGGCACCTCCGGCGAGGCCCCCGACCACATCACCCTGGTCGACGGCCCCGAGGACGTCAGAAACGTCGAGGTGCGCGACCCGTCCAGGGTCGTCTGGCTCTCCCAGACCACGCTCTCGGTCGACGAGACGATGGAGACCGTCGGCGCGCTCAAGGAGAAGTTCCCGCTCCTGATCTCGCCGCCCAGCGACGACATCTGCTACGCCACGCAGAACCGCCAGATCGCGGTGAAGCAGATGGGCGCGGACGCCGACCTGGTGATCGTCGTCGGCTCGAAGAACTCCTCGAACTCGGTCCGCCTGGTCGAGGTCGCGCTCGGCGCGGGTGCGGGCGACTCCCACCTCGTCGACTCCGCCGACGAGATCGAGGAGGCCTGGCTGGACGGCGTCTCCACGGTCGGTGTCACCTCCGGCGCGTCGGTGCCCGAGGTACTGGTCGACGGCGTTCTGGCCTGGCTGTCCGAGCGGGGCTTCGAGGACGTGGAGATCGTGAAGGCGGCCGAGGAGTCGATCGTGTTCTCGCTGCCCAAGGAGCTCCGCCGCGACCTGCGCGCGGAGGCGGCGGCACTGTCGGCGGAATAGCACCTGGCGCACCGCCCGGGCTCGCTCTCACCGGTTTCCCGTTCCAGGAAGTGAGCGGGGCCCGGTACCCGTACCGTGGATCACATGGAGATCTTCGGCGTGGACATCGGCGGATCCGGGATCAAGGGTGCTCCCGTGGACCTGGACCGCGGAGACCTGGCGCAGGAGCGCCACAAAGTGCTCACCCCGCACCCGGCCACTCCCGAGGACGTGGCCGGGTGCGTGGCCGAGGTGGTCGGCCACTTCGACTGGCAGGGGCCGGTGGGCATCACCTTCCCCGGGGTCGTCACCAGCGGTCTCACCAGGACCGCGGCCAACGTCGACAAGGGCTGGATCGACCTGGACGCCCGCACCCTGCTCGGCGACAAGCTCGGCCTCCCGGTCACCGTCCTGAACGACGCGGACGCGGCCGGCATCGCCGAGATGACCTTCGGCGCGGGCCGGGGCCGCAAGGGCACGGTCATCGTGCTGACCTTCGGTACGGGGATCGGCAGCGCGCTCTTCATCGACGGCAGGCTCGTGCCCAACACCGAGCTCGGCCATCTGGAGCTGCACGGCCACGACGCGGAGAAGCACGCCTCCACCAAGGCCAAGGAGGACGGCGATCTGAGCTGGCACCACTGGGCGCACCGGGTGCAGAAGTACCTGGCCCACGTGGAGATGCTGTTCTCGCCCGAGCTGTTCATCATCGGCGGAGGTGTCAGCCGCAAGGCGGACAAGTTCCTGCCGCTCATCGAGCACGTGCGGGCCGAGATGGTGCCCGCGGAGCTGCAGAACAACGCGGGCATCGTGGGCGCGGCGATGGCGGCGGCGGGCCGCTGAGGCCTCCGGCGCTTCTGCGCCCTATCGCCGGGACGGGCGCCGCGGGGTCCGCCCGGCGGCCCGCGCCGCCGGTGAGGGCTGCCCGGCTGGCCGCGCGGTCTGCGCGGCCAGCAGCATCCGCCGCTGCCGGGCCCGCATCAGGCGGACCTTGCGCACGGTCGCGATGAGCCCGGCGACGAGCGTGCCGCCGTACAGCCAGCCGGCGTGGACGGCGAGGGCGGTGACGACGGCCATGGTCTGCCCGCCGAAGCCGCCCGTGCCGCCGGAGATCGGGATGATGCCGACGGCGAACGCGATCGGCACACTGATCGGCGCGGTCACCAGGTCGGCGGGCCGTACCCAGAGCGCGGTCAGCGCGCTGACCGGCAGAAACAGCACCCCGAACACGGCGGACGAGCCGTCGAACAGCAACCAGTCCGCGCAGCCGAGGACGAACATGACGGCGGCGGCGAAGAGCCCGGCGCCGATGCCGGTCAGCCGGGGATTGGGCAGCCGCCGCAGGGCGAGCACGGCAGGCGCAACCGGGCGACCCCGGCCGGCCGGGG
>NZ_JAELVH010000153.1 GCF_019399235.1 Streptomyces poriferorum
CTTCGTACCCGCCCCGAACACCCCCCTGCAGCTCGCCCCCATCGGATCCAACGAACTCGCGCTCAACGCGCTCGCCGCACTCCGGGTGCACCTCCCCTCCCTGCTCATCCCCTCGGTGAGCGCGCTGGAGAAGACCTCGCAGGGAGGCCAGTCCCGCGGCCTCGCCGCCGGTGCCAACGTCATGACGGTGAACTTCACCGGGGAGGCCGACCTCAACCGCTATCTGATCTACGGCAAGGACCGCTACGTGGTCCGCAAGCAGCACGTCCAGGAGCTGGTCGCGCAGGCCGGAATGCGGACCCGGGGCTCCGTCTTCCTGGACGCCCCGGCCGCCACCGATGCGCTGAAGTACGCCTCGTGAGCACGTACTCCGTCACGTCCGCCAACTTCGCACGGTTCTGGTTCGGGCAGACGCTCTCCCAGTTCGGGGCGCGTATCGGCACGCTGGCCATGTCCGTCACGGCGATCGAGCTCCTGCACGCGGACAGCCGTGAGGTGGGCCTCCTCGGCGCCGCGTCGACCGTCTGCTACCTCCTGATCGGGCTGCCCGCGGGCGCGTGGGTGGACAGGATGTTCAAACGCCGGACGATGATGTGGGCCGCCCTCGTCCGCGCGCTGGCCGTCCTCGTACTGCCCCTCCTCTGGTTCACGGGAGAGCTGGGGATGGGGGCGCTGTACGCGGTAGCCCTGGTCGTCGGCGTGGTGACGGTCTTCTTCGACGTCGGCTACCAGTCCTACGTCCCCGTCCTCGTACCGGAGGAGGACATCGCCCCGGCCAACGCACGCCTCGAAGCGACGTCCCAGGTGTCCACCCTGGCGGGGCCCGCGCTGGCAGGTCTGCTCATGCGTGTCGTGAGCGCGCCCGTGGTGCTGCTCATGGACTCCCTCGCCTACTTCTTCAGCTTCCTCTGCCTGACGGCCACCAAGGACGGCGAGCAGCAGTCCGACCTGGCTCCCCGGGCCAGGGGCCGGCTGGCGGCGGACATCGGGGAGGGGCTGCGCTTCGTCCGGGACCAGCCGGTCATCAGGCGGCTCGCCGTGTCCATGGGCGTATCGAACTTCTTCGCCACGATGGTGGCCACCCTGGTCCCGGTGCTCGTCATGAGCACCCTCGGCTTCGACGCGTTCATGCTCGGGCTGATCATGACCTGCGGCGCCGTCGGCGGCGTACTGGGAGCCATGCTCGCCCCGCGGGCCCGGCAGCGGTTCAGTCTCGGCACGGTCATGGCGGCAGGGCTGCTCACCGCCGCGTTCTTCACCGCGGCCAGCCCGCTGGCGGTCCTGGCCGCCGACTCCAGCAGGGTCCTGGCCGCAGCGGTCCTGCTGGTCGGGGAGTTCGGGCTCACGGTCGGGGCGCTGCTCTACAACGTGACCCAGGTCAGCCTGCGGCAGAAGCTCTGCCCCAGGAACCTGCTCGGCCGGATGAACGCGTCCATCCGCTTCGTGGTGTGGGGCAGCATGCCGGTCGCCGCGATAGCGGCGGGCTGGCTGGGCACGGCGATCGGCATCGTTCCCACGTTGTGGATCGGGGTGGTCGGAAGCGTCGTCACCGTCCTGCCGATCCTCACGATCGACAAGGTCCTCGCCGCGGGCGAGGAGCGGCCCGTGGTGACGGAGGGCATGCGATGAGCAGCGGTCGTACGGAACTGGCCCGGCGCATCCTGTCCCAGGGCGTACGCGTCAACGGTGAGACCCTCGACGCGGCAGGCTCCTCCTTCCACTCCCTCGTAGAGGGTCTGGACTCGGCCGGGGTGCGCCCCGGCGACGTGGTGGTGCTCGGCGGCCTGGCGGGACGGGAGCTGGTGACCGCCGCCGTCGCGGCCTGGCGGCTGGACGCGGTCCCGCTGCCGGTTCCGGGGACCGGCGAGCCGGCCGGGCAGGCCACCCGTGGTGCCTGTCGCGTCACCGAGGAGCTGACCGTGGTCCCCCGGACCGGGGAGCAGGGCGAGCTCGGCCTTGCCACCACCGCTGTACTGCACCTGAGTTCGGGCAGCACCGACCGTCCGAAGGCGGCCAGGCGCGGCGTGGCGAGCCTGCTCTGCGAGGCCGAGGGCTATCGCATCGGGCTCTCCCTCGCCCCCGGCGACTGTGTCGCGGTGCCCGTTCCGCTGGTGCACTCGTTCGGCTGGGGCGTCGCGATGAGCACGATGCTCGCCGGCGGCGACATCGAGGTCGCCCCCTTCGTCCGCGCGGGCACCCTGGCACGCAGGCTCGACTCCGGCGAGGTGTCGGTCCTCGCCCTCACCCCGCCCCTGGCCCGACTGCTGGCCGGCACCCGCCGCCGGGGCGAGTTCCGGCCGCGTGCCGTGATGGCGGGGGCGGGCCGGATCGGTGACGAGCTCGACACCGCGTTCCGGGAGCGGTTCGGGGTGCCGCTCCTGCGCGGATACGGCTGCTCGGAGACCGGCGGTACCTTCTTCGGCGAGCGCGGGATGGGCCGGCCGGTCTCCGGCGTCGACATCCTCCAGCCCGGTCCGGGAACCCGCGGGGAGCTGGTCCTGCGACTGCCCGCACCGGTCGAGGGCTATCTCGGCGACCCCGCGCCGCCGACCCGGGAATGGCGCAGCGGGGACATCGTCCGGCACGGCTCCGACGGCTCCGTGCATTTCGTGCAGAGGGTCCGCGGCCCACTGCGGCTGAACGGGAGATTCGTCCGTACGGACGGCATCACGAAATCCCTCCAGGCCGTCACAGGTGTACGGGATGTGTTCCTGCTCGTTCTTCCCCGTGCCGACAGCCCGGAGATCGAGGACTTCCACGCGGTGGTCGAGGGAAATCCGGCCGGGACGGATCTGATCGCGGCACTGGCCGGGAATTCCGATGGGACACCTGTGCCGCGCGTCCTCGTATGCCGGGAAATGCCCCGCACCGTGGTGGGCAAACCTGACCGGAACGCACTGACCGACATGGTTCGAAAGGGAATCGAGGCAGCATGAACTCCCATGGTTCGCCCGGGCGCGAAGCCTGTGACCGTCTGGTCGCCGACCTGGTCGTCGAGGCGCTGACCGAACGGGGCATCTCCGCCCCCGACGCCGGTGACCTGGTCGGGAACGCCGAACTGCGCTCCCTCGACATCGCCCTGCTCGGTCTGAACTCCCTCGACTGGACGGCCCTCGCCTCCAGGATCGAGGAGGCCAGCGGTACGGAAATACCCGACCAGGTTCTTGTGCGGCCGGAGAGCCGTTGTGTGGCGGGGTGGGGCGAGGCCGTATTCGCCGCCCGGAACCTCGTGCCCGAGAAAACGAACGCGCATGAAAAGAAAGGCTGGGACGCATGAGGGAGATTCAGCGCGGAAAGCGCTTCATCATCATCGATGACTTCCTGAGTGAGCCGGTTTTCTCCGCCGCCCAGGATCTGATGGACCGCGCCGCGTTCACCCGGCGGGAGAGCGTCATATCGGACGAGGACGGCCCGGCTTTCCGCTCGAAGGGTGTGCGGTTCAAGGAGGAGCTCGGCTCCCTGGACGCCGGCGGCCGGCCGAAGGCGTACGAGGAACTGGGCCGCGCGGTGCGCGCCTACAGCGACTTCTACGGTGAGGCGAGCACCGACTGGAACAGGATCGCCTTCGCGTTCTGGAAGTACCCGGCCGGCAGCCGGCTCGGCTGGCACAACGACGCGGGCCGTGGCCGCAAGGGCGAGTTCATCCTGTTCCTCCACGACCGGTGGCGCCCGTCGTGGGGCGGCGAACTCAAGCTGATCGACGAGGACCCGCCGCCGCCGGACGCCGGTGACGACGTGGAGAGCGACCTGGTCCGCCGGATGGAGAGGCGGATCGACAGGAGCACGACCAGCCCGGTGGCCATCGTGCCCAAGCCCAACCGGCTCGTCCTGGTGAAGTCGGACACCGTCCACACCATCGGGCGGGTGGACCCCACCGCCGGCGACACGCTGCGCCGCTCGCTCACCGGCTTCGTGTCCCTGAGCCCCGAGCGCACGACGGCCGTCGGAAGCGCCCGCGAGAAGCTCACGGCGATCCTCGCCGACTGACAGCGGTACCGACCGCGCCGTACCCGTACGAATGGAGGCCCACATGCAGCCGTGGATCACACAGAGCCCCGCCTACCTGGAGCGGTGGATCGACGAACAGGAAATCGACCGGTCGGCCGTCGCACGCGTCATCGAGGGCCTGGACATCGCGGTCCGGGACGAGGTCGGCCGGCACACCACCGGTGGCCAGCAGCCGAACCTCTACATCCCCGGCCTCTCCGCGGCGCCGTGGTGGGAGAACGACCGCTTCCCGTGGACAGCGGACCTGGAGGCCGCGACGCCGGACATCGTCGCCGAGTTCGAGGCGCTGGGCGGCCTGCGGGGCAGGCGGACCCTGAGCAGCAACCCCACCGAACTCGCCGACGAGGGCCGCTGGTCCGCGCACTACCTGTACTACACGGCGAAGGCGTACCCGAGGAACATCAAGGCCTGCCCGAAGACCGTGGCCGCCCTCGCGTCGATCCCCGGGGCGCTGGGCTGCGGAATGACGTACTTCTCGGTCCTGGACCCCCACACCCACATCGCGGCCCACACGGGCTTCACGAACGCCCATCTGCGATGCCACCTCGGCCTCGTCACGCCCGAGGGCCCCAGCATCCGCGTGGGCGACGAGTCGAGGCAGTGGGAGCGGGGCAGGACGTTCGTCTTCGACGACTCCTTCGAGCACGAGGTGTGGAACGACACCGGTTCCGGACGCGCCGTGCTGCTCTTCGACCTCTGGCACCCCGATCTCAGTGAGGTCGAGGTGCGGGCCATCACCTACCTCATGGAGGTCTCCCGGAAGCTGATCTACCGCAGTTTCTGGTCCAAGGAGTTCGTGAGTGTCTGACGGGCCGGGCCCACCCCGCCCGGCATCGAAAAAGCCCCCTCCGAACCGCGTTTCCGCAGTTCGGAGGGGGCTTTCATGTGGAGCCTAGGAGATTCGAACCCGAAATCGTTACGTTCCTGACCTGCGGCTTCACCGGAGAACCGGAACAAACAACCCCGTTTCCAGGTGCAGGACGTCCAGCTCGCGCGGGGTCAGGGCGGCCAGGCCGGGAAGGCCCTGCGTTCGGCGAGCGGGAGTCGTAGTCTCCGGAGCCGAAGAGCTCCCGGACATGCGGACGCCTTCCGACTGCGCTGTCAAGGGCGGCGCGGGGCCCGCCAACTGCGGGCGAGGAAGCGCCCGAGGCAGCAGACGGCGAGCCGCGGCAGAGATGGATCAGACCTGCACGCCAAAGTCCTGTGCAATCCCGCGCAGTCCGGAGGCATAGCCTTGGCCGACCGCGCGGAACTTCCACTCCGCCCCGTGCCGGTACAGCTCACCGAAGATCATGGCGGTCTCGGTGGAGGCGTCCTCGGTCAGGTCATAGCGGGCGATCTCGGTGCCGCCCGCCTGGTTCACGACGCGGATGAACGCCCCCTTGACCTGCCCGAAGCTCTGCCCGCGTGACTCGGCGTCGTGGATCGAGACCGGGAAGACGATCTTGTCAACCTTTGCGGGCACGGCCGTCAGGTTCACCTTGACGCTCTCGTCGTCGCCCTCGCCCTCACCGGTCAGGTTGTCGCCGGTGTGCTCGACCGAGCCGTCCGGGCTGGTGAGGTTGTTGTAGAAGATGAAGTGCCGGTCCGACACCACCTTGCCGGACGCGTCGCACAGCAGGGCGCTCGCGTCCAGGTCGTAGTCGGCGCCCGTTGTGGTGCGCACGTCCCAACCCAGGCCCACCAGCACTGCCGTGAGTCCCGGCGCCTCCTTGCTCAGGGACACGTTGCCGCCCTTGCCCAGGGAAACTCCCACCGCTCCTACCTCCGTCGTTCGAGCGTTCACGCACAGCGTGCTGTCACCCGGGACAACGCCGCCACCGCAACAATGGTTCCATTGCTTGCGCAACCTTTAAAGTGTTACGTGCGGCGGGCTGCCGCGGCGCCGCAGCCAAGGCAAGGAGTGTCGGATGTTCCCGGACGTAGGCCCCCTGGAGGTGATCACGATCGCGGTGATCGGCATCCTCCTGTTCGGACCCGACAAGCTGCCGGAGGTCCTGCAGAACGCGGCCCGTACGGTGCGCAGGATTCGCGAGTTCTCCGGGAGCGCACAGCAGGAGATCCGATCCGAACTTGGCCCGGAGTTGCAGGACTTCGACGTTCGCGACTTGCACCCGAAGACCTTCGTGCGCAAGCACGTCCTGAGCGGGGACGACGGATTCGGCCATGCGCTCAGCGAGATCCGGGACGCGCTCGATCCGCGGCCCGCCCTTTCCGACGTCGCCGACACTCTGCGGGACGCCGCCTCCGGCAACGGGCCCAGGAGTGGCGGTGCCGCGACGCTCGCCATCAGCCTGGCGAAGCCGCCGGCAGTTGCCGAGCGGACACGGACCGGCTTCGATCCCGACGCCACATGACAGCGACCCATATCGACGTTTTCAGGAGCGTTCCATGTTTGACACAGCGACCATGGAAACCCACGGTCCGGCGGTCCAGGAGATCGCGGTCTTTGAGGGCGGCCCGGCTCACGGGCTCCGTCTGCGTGTCACGCACAGGCCGCCGGTAGTGCAGATCACCCGGCCCTGCACCCTGGAGGATACGGCAGAGCCGGAAGGTCTGCGGGCCGAGGCGCTGTACGTCTACCGGCGCGACCTGCGCGTGCAGGAGGAGCCGCTGCGCTACGGGTTCGACGAGGCGAGCCCGTGAAGGAAGGCCGAGCGAACCGGGTTCAGCGTGCGGTGCCGGACTCTGTCGCCGTGTGCGCGGTGACCGGCTGGTCCGGGAAGCCCTGGACGGCCTTGGGTGTGGTCTGTTCTGCGGCACCGCTCCCGGCGGGCGCCGTCGGCTGTGCACCCTCCTCCTTCATGGCCTTGGTCTCGCTCTTGAGGATGCGCAGCGACTTGCCCAGGGAGCGGGCGGTGTCGGGCAGCTTCTTGGAACCGAAGAGCAAGATGATCACCAGGCCCAGGACCAGCAGGTGCCAGGGTTCGATGGCGTTGCGGAACATGGGGTCCACCTCTCGTCGTCGCATTCACGATGGTCGCGCCGAACCGCTGAGCACACCGGACGTACCGCGCACTCAGCGGCGCTTGCTACATTGCGCAACCGTACAACCTTGGGGTGGCGCCGGCCGTCTCCTCTCGTAGCACCCACGGATGAGGGCCCGTACATGACGCAGACCACCGAGGCGCCTGCCGGGCGTACCCGGCGCCGGGCGAAGCCCTCACGGCGCCGGGTAGCAGCGGGCCATGGGCGCCGTAAGCGCGGTTGGCTGCGGATCGCGCTCACCATAGGGTTGTCGATTCTCGTCCTGGTCACGGCCGGCGCCGGCTGGCTGTATCTGAGGCTCAACGGCAACATCGACACCTTCGGTGCGGACGGTTTCTCCAAGAACCGGCCCGCCGCCGAAGCGTCCAGGGGCGCGAACGTCCTGGTGATCGGCACCGATGCTCGCACCGGCGGCAACAGCGAGCTGGGCGGCGGCGACAAGAGCGACATCGGCCGCTCGGACACCGCCTTCCTGCTGCACGTCTACGCCGACCACCAGCACGCCGTCGGCATCTCCATACCCCGCGACACTCTGGTGCCCATTCCCTCGTGCAAGCTCCCCGACGGCTCGTGGAGCAAGGCGCAGACCAACGTGATGTTCAACTCGGCCTATTCGACGGGCGGGACGGCCGAGGGAAATCCCGCCTGCACCCAGAACACGGTCGAGCAGCTGACCGGGCTGCGCGTCGATCACACCGTCGTCGTGGACTTCAAGGGCTTCTCGAAGCTCACCGATGTGGTCGGCGGGGTGCAGGTCTGCCTGCCGAACGACGTCTACCAGAAGGACCTCAACCCGAACCGCACCACGCAGGGCAAGATCGTCTTCGAGAAGGGCGAGCAGAGCGTCTCCGGACAGAAGGCTCTCGACTACGTCCGTATCCGACACGGCATCGGCGACGGCTCCGACATCGGCCGTATCAAGCGCCAGCAGGCCTTCATATCCAGCCTGATCACGAAGATCAAGAAGGACGGCTTCACACCTACCAAGCTGTTGCCACTCGCAGACGCCGCCACGAAGTCGATGACCGTCGACCCGGGCCTGGGCTCCGCGGACGAGCTGTTGAAGTTCGCGATGTCACTGAAGAGTGTCGACCTGCACAACACCAAGTTCGTCACCATCCCCTGGCGCTACGAAGGTAACCGCGTCGCCATCGTGCAGCCCGACGCCGACGCCCTGTGGGCGGCGCTCAAGGACGACCGCACCCTGGATGGCAAGGACGCCAGCGGAAAGAACGGCGGCAAGGTCCCCTCTTCGCCTTCCCCGTCAGCGAGCGCCACCGAAGAGGTGACCGGTGACGGCGTGTCGGTCGCCGTCTACAACGGCACCACCACCAAGGGACTCGCCGCCGAAGCCGCCAGCAGCCTCACCGAGCACGGCTTCACCGTCACGGGCACCACCAACGCCACCACCCAGGACCACTCCACCACATCCGTCACCTACGGTCCCGGCCAGAAAGCCGAAGCCGAGACGCTCGCCGCCCTCTTTCCCGACGCGGAGCTCACCGCAGGCTCCAACTCCGGCGTCAGCGTGGTGCTCGGATCCGACTACGCCCCCGGCCAGGCCGCCTCCGCGACCCCGACGGCCCTGCCCTCCAGCGTGGCCGACGGGGCACGGTCGGCCGACGAGGACATCTGCTCGAACCTGTCCTACGGGTGAATCAGGCGCCATGCACGCGACAGGGCAAGTCGCTTCGCGAGTCACGCCCCTCGCCGCATCCACTCGGACGAAGCCCGAGGACTGGCCGCACGATGCTGCGTCCAGCACCCTCGCCGCCAGACGCGGAACCAGACTGCCAGCACTTCGCTGCCAGCAGTGTCTCCCCCATGAGGCACACACGATCGGGTACTCCCTTATCCCGCGGGGCCCGGCAGGCGCTTTCAGAGACCACATGCCGTCAGCTCGACCCCGTCAGCCCCGTTCCGAATGACTTTGGGGGTTCACCTGACGGTGACGCCGGCTTGCCTTCCCGCCTCCGCAAGGCGAAGAGTGCGGCCGCGTACAGGGTCAGCACCGACGCGAGCAGCGGGTAGTAGAGGGCGGGTAGCGGTCTCAGGCCCAGGAGCGGTCCCAAGGGTGTCAGGGGCAGGGCGATGCCGATGACCGCGAGGCCGGTGGCTGCCCAGCGCACCGGCCCGGGCGGCCGCCCCCCGACGGCGTGGCGACCGGTGCGCAGCAGGAGCATGACGAGGGCCTGGGTGAGCAGGTTCTCGGTGAACCAGCCCGCGTGGAAGTCGGCCTGGTCCTCCGGCCCGAGTGAGCCGGGCAGGCACACGGCGAGCACCCCGAAGGTGGCGAGGTCGGCCAGTGCGCCCAGGATGCCGAAGCCGGTGAGGGAGCGCAGAAAGGCGCGCGGCCGCATGGCCGTTGGGCGGCGCAGTGCGGCCCGGTCGGGCCGATCGTAGACCAGGGCCAGTTGGGCGGCGTCGAAGCACAGATTCTGCACCAGAACCTGCGCCGGCAGCATCGGCAGGAACGGCAGCAGCAGCCCTGCGGCGAGCATCGCGATCACGTTTCCCAGGTTGGAGGAAAGCGTGATGCGCAAGTAAGAGGCGATGTTGGCACTGGAGTGGCGACCCGCGACGACGGCATGGCCAATGGCGGTGAGGTCCTTCTTCGCGAGCACGACGTCCGCGCTGCGGCGGATCACGTCGACGCCGTCGCGCGGACACACCGCGACGTCGGCGGCGCGGAGCGCGGGTAGGTCGTTGACGCCGTCGCCGAGGAAGCCGACGGTGTGCCCGTGCGTGCGCAAGACGGTAACGATCCGGGCCTTGTCGGCCGGTGCGCAGCGGGCGAAGACCGTTGTACGGGTGGCCAGTTCGGCGAGTTCTCCGTCGGTGAGGGCGGCCAGTGCTTCGCCCGTGGTCACGTCGCAGGGGTCGATGCCGAGGTCGCGACAGGCGCGGACGGCGGTGGCCGGGTGGTCGCCGGTGAGGACCTTGACCCCGACACCTCGCTCGCCGAGGTCCCGTATGGCGTCCTGCGCGGTGTCGGCCAGGGCGTCGTGGAAGGCGACGAAGCCGCAGAAGGTGAGGCCGCGTTCGTCGGCCGGGGTGTAGCCGCGCGTCTTGGCCTGCCGCTGTGCGGTGGCCACGGCCAGCAGGCGGACCCCGTCCGCCGCGAGATCCGCGGCCCGCCTCAGCAGCCCCGCACGCTCCTCCTCGCTGATCGAGCAGCATTCCAGAACCTCGGGCACCGCGCCCTTCACAGCGAGGGTATGCGTGCCCAGCGCGCCGGGCCCGCGTACGACGGCGGTGGCGAGGCGGCGTACGGGGTCGAAGGGCAGCGCGTCGACGCCGTCGTACGCTTCCCAGTCCTCTGGCCCGGTCGCGTCCAGGAGCGCCTCGTCCATCGGATCGGGGTCAGCGAGATCGGCGGTCTGCAGAGTCCACCACGCGCAGACGCCCGCCCAGTGCAACGCGTCGGGGTCGGTGCGGTCGGGGTCGACAACAGGCTCGTCCCGAGTGAGGGTGCCGGTCTTGTCGACGCACAGGACATCGACGGCACCCAGGTCGTGCAGTGCCGGGAGCCGTCGCACGATGACGCCGTGCGTGCGGGCGAGCACGGACGCGCCGCGCGCCAGGCAGGCGGTGACGATGACCGGGAGCATCTCCGGAGTGAGGCCGACAGCCACGGCCACGGCGAACGGCAGGGTCTCCAGACCCCGGCCGCGCAGCGCCGCATTGCCCATCAAGACCAGAGGCGGCGTGATCAGCATGAACCGGATCAGCATCCACGAGATGCCCTGCACACTGCGGTCGAAGGCGCTCGCCGTACGCTCGCGGCGCGCACCATGCACCGCTGCGAACCGTGTGTCGGCCCCGGTGGCCACCACCACGCCGACGCCACTGCCCGAGGCGACGGTGCTGCCCTGGAAGCACAGATGGGCGATGGCCCCGCCAGTCGGCACATCCACCGGCTGCTTGGCCACGGGCGCCGACTCGCCGGTCAGCGCCGCCTGCTGCAAGGTCAAGCCACGGGCCCGCAGCAGCCGCAGGTCGGCAGGGACGAAGTCGCCCGCCGCAAGCCGGACCACATCGCCGGGAACCAGGTCGTCGACCGGGATCTCGCGTACCTGAGAGCCTGCCCCGGCGGCTGCCCTTCGCTGCACGCTCGCGGTCCCCGCCACCAGATCCCGTAGCCCGGCCCCGGCACGCTCGGCGCGGTACTCGCCTTGCGCGCGCAACGCACAGCTGACCATCACCAGGGCGGTGATGACGCAGGCGGTGCCCCACGCGGCGACCAGTACGGAGACGATCCCGAGACAGAACAGCACGGCGGTGAAGGGATCGCGCAGGCTGTGCCAGAACCGCGCCGGCCAGGAGACCCCGTGGGCGGCGGGCAGCGTGTTCGGTCCGAACCCGGCGAGCCGGTTCTCGGCCTCAACCTCGGTCAGTCCACGAGGGCTCGTGTCCAGGGCACGCAGCATCAGCAAGGCGGTCACGTCACCGAGGGCGGGACCGACAGCGCTTCCGGGTCGCGATCCCAGCCCGGAAGCCCCGGCACACGCGGCGCGTTCAGGCGTCGCCACCTCAGCTCCCTCAGGCTACGGTGCCGCGCAGCCGACGCACGGGAGCCCCGGCCTGCTCGGCACGCTCGGTCAGCTGGCCCACCATCAACCGCACCACGGTCACCACGTCTGGATCGTCGACGTAGTAGACCTGCCGACGACCCTCGCGCCGGGACCGCACAAGCCCGGCGAGCTTCAGCTTGGTCAAATGCTGGCTGACGGCAGGCAGCGCCCCGCCCACCCGCGCCGCGAGCCCGCTGACATCACTCTCGCCCTGCGCAAGTGCCCACACCATGTGCAACCGCGTCGAGGAGGCGAGCAGCGCAAACGAATCGGCCGCCATGGCGAACACGTCGGCGGACGGATCGTCGCACCGACCCGAACCACCAGAACCCGCCACCACCGGCTCACTCCTGTCCCGCTCCACGCTCCTGTACGACGGCGCCGTCCAACTGCGGACCGCGAGCCCAGTCTAGGCGTGCGGCTGGTATCCGAACTCTTACGCAACCAGCGCCCACTGAGGGTCGTCTTCACTCACAACTATAAAGTTACGCAACCAAGCAAGGTACAGAGCGGAGAATGGCAGACAAAACGGGAATCGCCAGTTGGATCATCCCGGGTCTCATCGCCGGAGCCATCGCCGAGATCCTGCTCCCCGGCCGCGATCCAAGCAGCCTCATCGGCACCACCCTCGTCGGCGTCGCAGGCGCGTTCGTGGGCGTCTGACTGTCAGCCCGCTTCCTCGACCGCCCAATCGAGGCGCAGTTCTTCGACCTGCACACATGGGGTGCGGCGATCGGCGGAGCGCTTGCCCTGCTCATCGGCTACCGAATGCCATTCGCGGGACTGATCATTCGACAGGTTCCGGCCCAGTCAGGCATGGCATTCGCGCTGCGGGGCCGTCGGCGCGCTGGTCCGCCACGAAGACCTGTCAGCCTCTCCTTCCGTGCGCAGCTGACTTCGGCTCTCCTGTCTCCGAGGCCTGCATCCACCTGAGGGGCAGGACCACGGGGCAGACGCCGGCGAGGCGCTCCGCCGCCACGTCCTGAGCCGGCTCGACCATCTGCGCGACTACCCGTGCATCGCCCGGCGGCTCGTGGACGAAAGCATCCGGCTGCATTGCGGTTACTGAGGTTGAACTCGTGAGCCCCGACCATGCCGCAACTACAAAGGGGTCGCCGCACGCAGGAGCACGATCATCGCGCGGGCACCACAAGCCCGAATCCAACGAGGCGGGGGCCCGCGCCGGACTCCGGCGCAGCCGAAGCGGCCTTCCTCCCGAGCCTCTGGCCCGGCCAGGCCCAGGAGAACCACGGGAGAGCGACGCGTGGCAGCAAGCCCCCGAGAAACCCCGGAATCTCGGGCCTCTGCACTCACCGTGTCGGCACCGTGGCGCTGACGTATCAGCACAGAAAAATCGAGAAAAAAATAACCCCTCTGACCAAGTTTCCGCAGGTCAGAGGGGTTTAATGCTGTGGAGCCTAGGAGATTCGAACTCCTGACATCTGCCTTGCAAAGGCAGCGCTCTACCAACTGAGCTAAGGCCCCGAACAGCAGGCAGCACCCGACGCTTCGCGCCGTGGGCCACCGCCGCAGACCAGAGTACCGGGTGACCCCCTGAAACCTCCAAAAAGATAGGGACTCCCGGTGGGCAACCACTCTCCGTAAGATGCACGTCGAGGTTCGCAGCAGCGAAGCCGCAGCGAAGGGGAGACGCCATGGATGCAGCGCAGCAAGAGGCAACGGCCAGAGCCAGGGATCTTCAGCGCAGCTGGTACGGGGAGCCGCTGGGCGCGCTCTTCCGACGGCTGATAGATGACCTCGGCCTGAACCAGGCCCGGCTCGCCGCGGTGCTCGGACTGTCCGCCCCCATGCTCTCCCAGCTCATGAGCGGCCAGCGGGCGAAGATCGGCAACCCCGCGGTCGTCCAGCGTGTCCAGGCACTCCAGGAACTGGCCAGTCAGGTGGCGGACGGCAGCGTCAGCGCGGGAGAGGCGACCGACCGCATGGAAGAGATCAAGAAGTCCCAGGGAGGTTCCGTGCTCACCGGCACCGGCCAGACCACGACGACCGGCGGCGCCCCCACCGTGCGCCGTGTGGTCCGCGAGATCCAGTCGCTGCTGAGGTCCGTCGCCGCGGCCGGTGAGATCATCGATGCCGCCGACTCCCTCGCCCCGGCCCACCCGGAACTGGCAGAGTTCCTCCGGGTGTACGGCGCAGGGCGCACCGCGGACGCGGTGGCGCACTACGAGGGCCACCAGAGCTAGACGACCGGACAGGACCGGGCACCCGCCCGGCAACCGGAGCATCCGGGTCCGGACGCGGGCACAGTGACACGCACGGGCCGACACAGGAACGGGGAGCGGGCGCAGCGCAATGGGTGAGGTCTTCGCTGGTCGGTACGAACTGATCGATCCGATCGGACGTGGTGGGGTCGGTGCTGTCTGGCGTGCCTGGGATCACCGGCGCCGCCGGTACGTGGCGGCCAAGGTCCTCCAGCAGAGCGACGCGCACACGCTGCTGCGCTTCGTCCGCGAGCAGGCGCTGCGGATCGAGCACCCGCATGTGCTCGCCCCGGCGAGCTGGGCGGCCGACGACGACAAGGTCCTGTTCACCATGGACCTGGTCAGCGGCGGTTCGCTGGCCCATGTCATCGGTGACTACGGCCCGTTGCCCCCGAGGTTCGTCTGCACGCTGCTCGACCAGTTGCTGTCGGGGCTGTCGACGGTGCACGCCGAGGGGGTCGTGCACCGGGACATCAAGCCGGCCAACATCCTGATGGAGGCCACCGGCACCGGCCGGCCGCATCTGCGGCTGTCCGACTTCGGGATCTCCATGCGCAAGGGCGAGCCCCGCCTCACCGAGACGAACTACGTGGTGGGGACGCCGGGTTACTTCGCACCCGAGCAGATGATGGGCGCCGAGCCCGACTTCCCCGCGGACCTCTTCGCGGTCGGTCTCGTCGCCCTGTATCTGCTCCAGGGCCAGAAGCCCGACTCCCAGGCGCTCGTGGAGCACTTCGCCTCGTTCGGGACACCCAGCGCCCCGCAGGGCATCCCCGAGCCGCTGTGGCAGGTCCTCGCGGGGCTGCTGCAGCCGGACCCGCAGGCCCGGTTCCGTACCGCCACGGGCGCGCGCAAGGCCCTGACGGCCGCCGTCGAGATGCTGCCCGAGCCCGGCATCGACGACGAGCCGGTGGAGGTCTTCGACCAGATCGGCCCGCTGCCCGCCGGATTCGGCCCCGCAGGGCCCGTAACGGACCAGCAGGCCCCGCAGGCCCCGCAGCCGGCGGCAGGGCAGCAGGCCACGGGACAGCAGCCGTACACACCGCCCCCGGCCGCCATGTCGGAGACGGGCAGCTTCCACCTCCCGCCGCCGTACCGGATCCCTCGCAGGCCCCCAC
>NZ_JAELVH010000154.1 GCF_019399235.1 Streptomyces poriferorum
GGCGCCGGGGCCCGGGCGGCCGACCGCCCCGGTCCGGGTCTCGCCGCCCGCCGACGCGAGGAACGACACCGCCGTCACCAGCGCGCCCGTCAGTACCACCACCCCCGCCGCCAGCCAGGCCTTACGGCTCGCCGGCAGGGTGGACATCCGGCCCGCGAGCGTCTCCCGGGCGATCCACGCACCGTCACCGCCGCCGGCACGCGTCACCGATTCGCAGTCGGGACAGCTCATACCGGGCAGCGCACCACGCCGTTGACCGCCGCACTGTTGGCACCTCATGGCAGCACACCATGCCAGTGCCGCGTCCCCGCAGGGAGGGGATCGCGCGGAATCGGCCCGGCCGGCCCCCGCACCACTGCGCGGGGGCCGGCGGCGGGCGTCAGCGCAGTTCGTCCGGGCACGGCGTCCCGGGCGGCAGCTGATAGGGGGCGCCGAGCCGGTACACGCCGGGGCGCGGAGCGAGCAGCTCCGTCCACTCGTCGCCGTACTCGTCCTCGTCCATCTTGATCAGGCAGCCGTTCGTGTTGGCGAAGGACTTCGGGCTGTCCTTGTCCGCGCGCTGCTTGGACGCCTCGGTCTCCTGCGGACGCTCCAGGCTCTTGCCCTTCTCGTCCACGACGGCGAGCCAGGGCGAGTACGGGATACGGATCAGCACCCGGCCCGCCTCCTTCACATGGATGGTCAGCTCCCCGGCCTCTGCCTTGTCCACCGTCGCCGGCGGATCGGCCATCGGCACGGGGCCGTCGACCGCGAAGAGCCGCCAGTTCTCGTCGGACCAGATCGCCTTGAGGTACGGCAGCCCCTTGTCGACCATCTCCGTCTCCTGGACGGCACCACTGGAGTCCGGGTCGCCCTTCGGCAGCACCACGTAGTGGACGGCCCAGCGGTCGAGCCACTGGCGGTAGTTCACGGGGTTCAGGGTGTCGTCGTAGAAGAGCGGGTTGCGCTCCATGTCGGCCTGCCGGTTCCAGCCGCGGGCCAGGTTGACGTGCTGCAGCATCGCTGCCGACTCCCGGTGGCTGCTCGGCGGGACCACCTCGACCCGGCCCCGGTCGGCCCCGACCTTCTGGAGCTGGTCGACCAGCGGCGCCAGCGCCCGCGTCCAGGACGCGGTGGGCGCGGTCCGGACGATGTCGTCGACGCCCTTGAAGCCGATCCAGAAGTTCAGCCCGACGAACGCGAGGACCAGTGCGTACCACTTACGGGAACGGGGCACGGTGTACGGCAGCGCGGCCAGCAGCACCACCCCGGCGAACAGCATCGCCATCCGCGAGATGTTCGAGCCGATCTGCGAGTCGACCACATACGTCAGCAGCGTGCCGATGCCGTACACGGCGGCCGCGGTGCGCACCGTCCGCCAGTCGCCCGGCACGAGGAAGAAGACGAGACAGGCGAAGACGAACGGCCCCGACAGCGTCGCGATCGACATCGGCTGCGTACCGGAGAACGGGAACAGCCACGCGGACAGCGCCACCACCACGACCGGCGCCAGCCCCAGCGCGTACGCGCCGGGGCGCCGCTTGTGCAGGAACAGCGCGGCCGCGATCACGCCGAGGAAGAGCCCTGCCACGGGACTGCCCGCCGTCGCGAGGGCGGCGAGCGGCGCGGCGACGGCCGCCTTCGCCCAGCGCTTGTACCGCCAGCGGTACGGCCAGCAGAACACCGCCGCCGTCGCGCCGATCGCGAACATCATGCCGAGCCCGAACGTCACCCGGCCCGACAGCGCGTTGCACAGATACGCGAAGACACCCGCCATCGAGCAGGCCAGCGGATTGCGCACCGCCTTCACCCGGTACAGGATCAGCGAGGTCAGGCCCGCCGAGACCGTGCCGGCGATCATCATCGTCGTGCGGACGCCGACCAGCGACATCAGATACGGCGAGACGACGCTGTACGAGACGGGGTGCATGCCCCCGTACCAGGCCAGGTTGTACGCCGTCCCGGGATGCCGGCCGACGAACTCGGCCCAGGCGTCCTGGGCCGCGATGTCACCGCCGCTGTTGGCGAAGAAGAAGAACCAGAGAATGTGGGCGACGGCCGCGACCGCGGTCGTCAGCAGGACCGGATGCCTCAGGCACCGCTCCTTGAAGGTGTCGAACCTCCCGGTGAACCCACCGGTTCCGCCCGGTCCGTCCGGTCCGCCCGGTCCGCCCGTACTCCTCGCGGAGCTTTCGGAAGCCGTGCTGCTCGCCCGTGTCGGCTCGGCAGTGGTCACTGCGACTCTCCCCGTCCCTCCCCGGACGCGTTGGAACCGCCGGCTTGCCTGCTCGGGTCTCATGGGCGGGAAGACGCGTTCCAGGGTCCACGCGTTGCCCCCGGGACGCTAACACGCACATTCGCGCCACCGCCCGGAAAGGGCCCGGCAAGGCCCGTGAGGTGCCTCGCACCTCGGGTACTCCCTGGCCCTTCCCCGGCCCGGGCCTTCACGGGCCAAGCCCGGGCCTTCCCGGGTCCTCCCTGGGGCGAGCCTTCCCGGGTCCTTCCTTGGTTCTCCGCCGCCTCCCCGGTCCTCCGGACCGGGGAGGCGGCGGAGCGTCAGCCGATCCGGGTCAGCTTCTGGCCGAAGCTCGGGTCCTTCAGGTCCTCCTGGAGGGCGACCGGGGTGCTGACCTTTCCGGGGCCCGTCCCCACGGTCACCACGCCGACCTTCGTGCCCGCCTTCATGCTGCGCGAGATCTCTTCGCCGTTGCCCTTCACGGACAGCTCGATCTTCAGCCCCGCCCAGCCCTTCGCCTTGAGGTCACCGGTCGCGACCAGCGGAGTGTGGCCGCCGAACCCGTCGTCGACGTACCCGACGACATCGCCCTTCTTCACGACCGTGGCGGACGTCACGGCCTTCTGCGCGTCCCGGATCAGCTTGAGGCTGTTGTTCAGCGACATCACGAGGCTGTCGTAGGGCTGGCCGGTACCCGCCTGCTGTCCCATGACCGCGCCGTAGATCCAGAGCGTCTTGCCGTCCACGACCGTGTTGGCGGACCAGACCAGGTTGCCGCCGGCCGGCGTGGAGGAGCCGGTCTTGATGCCGCTCACACCCGGCTCAAGCAGGATCGTGTTGTTGTTGTAGATCGTCCCGTCGATACCGTCGATCTTGATCTGCGGGGTGTCGACGATCTCCCGGAAGATCTCGTTCTGCATCACGGCCTTGGCCAGCTTCAGCTGGTCGGCGGCGGTGGACACCGTCGTCTTCTTCAGACCGCTCGGGTCCGTGTACGTGGTGCCGGTCATGCCGAGGTCCTTGGCCGCGGCGTTCATCTTCGCGATGAACTCCGTCTCGGACGAGTCCCAGCGGGCAAAGAGGCGAGCGGCGTTGTTCCCCGACGGGATCATCAGGAGCTGCAGCAGCTGCTTCTCGGTGAACTGCTGTCCCTCGCTGATCGGCGCGGTGGACTCGTCGCCCAGCTTGGACTCGTCCTCCGCCTGCTGGTCGACGGTGATTTTCTCGCCCTGCTCCTTGGCCGTGAGCGGGTGCTCCTTCAGCACCACGTACGCCGTCATGATCTTGGCGACGCTGGCGATGGGCGCAGGCTTCTGCGCGCCCGCCGAACCGAGCGAGCCGACGCCGTCCACGGTGACCGCCGACTGCCCCTGCTCGGGCCAGGAGAGGTTCAGGTCGCCGCCCTTGAAGGTGTACGCGGACTCCGCCGTCATCGTCAGCGCCGGGGCCGGCAACGGACGCACCATCTGCACGACTGCAAAGATGATCAGCAGCAGGATGACCAGCGGGGTCCAGATCTTGACCCGGCGCACGGCGGTGCGGACCGGGGTCTCCGGCGGCGGCGGGGTGTTCGTCAGCTCCGCGAGCAGGTCGAGCGGCGGCCGGGGCGGCATCGGCTGCTGCCGGGTCCGCTCGGCACCGCTGAGCGACGCGGCGGGCTGCTGCTGAGCGGCGCCGGGAATCGCGGGGGCCGGTACCTCCGGGGTGCGGGGCGCGGGCGCCGGGCGTACGTCGTCCGCGCGCAGCTTCACGAACTTGCTGGTCCGCTCGGCAGGGGCCTCCGGCCTCGACCCGGTCTGCGGACCGGACTTCGGCTTCTGCTCCGCCGGCGGCGGGGTGATCTTCAGCGCGGTCGTCGGCTGGTCGACGCGGGGCAGCCTCGGCGCCTTGAAGACGGCCGTCGCCTGATCGATTCCGCGCGTGTCCGCGGCGGGCTGTGCCTTGTCGACGGACTCCTCACGGGCGTCGACGGGCTCCTCACGGGTCCGGGGAACGCGCACGTCGGAGGCGGTGCCGACAGCGGTGTCGGGGGCGTCGTAGTTATCTGCCCCGGCGTCGGCAGCGGTGTCGTCGGCGCCTGCATCGGTCTCGTCGGTCTCGTCGGTGCCGGTCGGCGTCCCGTCGTCTTCGGGCGCCGCGTCTTCACCGTCCGACGCCGCAGGCGCCTCCGGCTCCGGCTCCGGCTCCGGCTCCGGCTCCGGCTCCGGCTCCGGCTCCGGCTCCGCAGCGGCATCGGCCTCGGCGGCGGGCGCGTCACTCTTCGCGTCCCCGTCCTCCCCGTCCTCCGCGTCCTCCGGGTCCCCGTCCTTGGACACCCACGCGGCAACAGCGGCACGCAGCCGCGCATCGCCCTCCTCGGGCTCGGCGGCCTCGGCGGCCTCGGCGGCCCCGGCCGACTCATCGTCGGACTCGTCGTCCGCGGAGTCGACGGGCTCGACGCGCTCGTCCTTCGAAGGCTCCACGGGCTCAACGGACTCCGAAGGCTCCACGGGCTCCACAGGCTCCTCGGCCTCCGCCCGCGCCTCCGGAGCGTCCGTAGCGGCCTCGGGGGCCTCCGCCGGGCTCTCAGGGCCTTCTACGGCCTCCGTGGCCCCTTCGGCACCCTCGACGGCCTCGGGCTCCTGAGGAGTCACCGCATCCGATTCCTCGGAGTCGTCCGAAGCGGAGCCCTCCGAGGCGGATCCGACCGAAACGGAGTCGTCCGAAGCGGTCCCGCCGGCAGACGTGTCAGCGGACTCTCCGGCTCCTGCCTCACCATCGGCGACACCGGCCTCGGCGCCCTCGGCGCCGTCCGGCTCCTCCGGCTCGGACCGCTGCGTGCGGAAAACCGCCGTCGCCGTGTCCGTACCGCCTCCGGACTCCTCCGGAGAGGCGGGTTCACGGAACACGGAAAGACGCGGATCGGTCTCGCTCCGAGTCGTTCCCGACGACTTCTGCTGCTCCGACTTGTCGGGGGACTCGCCCGCCACCGATGCCTCCTCCATGCGGCGCGGGGACATCCCCGCGCTGTCCGAACCATCTACCAGTGTCCCGTGTGAACCCTTGGCCGGGCTGCTAGACGAGAACGACATACCTACTGGTTCCCGTATAAAGCACCCAGGCACCCTCGACAGACAGATGTGAGAGGGGTCACCCTGTCACTCATCCACGCGGGGAGGCATGGATGGGCAGGAGCCGCAGAACAATTCCGGAGGAGCTTCTGTTGCTCGCTCTGGACCCGACCACGGGTACCACAGCGCAGCCGCAGTCGCTCGACCTCGGCCTGGCCGGGGCACAGCTAGTAGAGCTGGCTCTGGCAGGACGGATAGCCCCTGATGGGGATCGTATCGCCGTGGTGATGCCACGGCCGACAGGAGATCCGACTCTGGACTCCGCACTGGAACTGCTGCGCAGACGCGGCAGCCCGGTCCGGGCCGTCCACTGGATCGGCGGACCCCGGCTGGGGCTCCGCCAGATTTACCTCGCTCATCTGGAGCGGTGCGGCATGGTGCATGCCGTGGCGGGCCAGATGTGCGGAGTGCTGCCGACGACTCGCTACCAGGCGACGGACACGGCAATCAGCCGGGACATCAGAGCCCGGCTGGACAGTGCGATCCGCACCGGCGTACCGCCGGACCCGCGGACCGCGGCGCTCGCCGCGCTGGCCCACGCGGTCGGACTCGGCAAGCACCTTTACCCCGGGAACGAGGGGCGCTCATCGCGCTCCCGGCTCCGGGACCTGATCAGACACGACCCCATGGGCGGTCTCGTGGCGCACGCCGTCATGGACGTCCAGAACGGGGCCGTCGCACAACCGCGCCGCAACCAGGCGGCCGGCGTTCCGTTGCAACAGCAAGTGCAGTCGCAGTCACGCCGCGACAGCATGGCGCACACCGTGGCCCATTAGGGCCGCTCGGGCGTCGAGGCAGCACCCGCACCACCGGCATCACTTGCACCGCCGAGAACCACAACGCTCGACAACGCACCACCGCAACAACCGCATACCGCCGCGCCGTCGTCCCCAAAGACCCGGTTCGGGAGCCGCACCAAGCGCGGGGCAGCCGGTACCACCGGCTGCCCCGCGTTGCTGCGTGTGGCCGTTTTCCAGCGCGGCCGGGCCCACGGGTGGCAATCTGCTGAGCAGTAGATACGCACAGCTACATAGCCGGAGGTGCCGTTTCCGTGCCGTCCAACGTCAATCCCACCGTCAGGCGACGCCGGTTGGGTCAGGAATTGCGCCGACTGCGCGAGATCAAGGGCATGACGGCCGAGGAGGTGGCGGAGCGGCTGCTGGTCTCGCAGTCCAAGATCAGCCGCCTGGAGAACGGCCGCCGCTCCATCAGCCAGCGCGACGTGCGCGACCTCTGCGGGGTGTACGAGGTCGAGGACGTCCGGGTCGTCGACTCGCTCATGCAGATGGCCAAGGACTCCCGTCAGCAGGGCTGGTGGCACGCCTTCGGCGACATCCCGTACAGCGTCTACATCGGCCTCGAGACCGACGCCGAGTCACTGCGGGTGTACGAACCCCAGGTGATCCCCGGCCTGTTGCAGACGCGGCAGTACGCCGAGGCGTTGATCAACGGCGCGCTGCCGGAGGCCCCGCCGGCGGACATCGACAAGCGCGTCAGCGTCCGTTCGCGCCGCCAGGACCGGATCACCGCCCCCGAGCACCCTCTGCGGCTGTGGGCGGTCATCGACGAGTCCGCGCTGCGCCGGCTGGTCGGCGGCAAGCAGGTGATGATCGAGCAGCTGGAGCGGCTGGTGGAGCTGTCGCACCTGCCGCATGTGACCGTCCAGGTACTGCCGTTCGACATGGGTGCGCACCCGGGCATCAACGGGCAGTACGCCATTCTGGAATTCCCGGACGCCGCGGATTCCAGCGTCGTCTATATCGAGGGCGTCACCAGCGACCTCTATCTGGAGAAGGCGAATGACGTGCAGCGATACAGCGTCATGTACGAGCACCTGAGGGCACAGGCGCTGAACGTGGAGCAGACCCGGCATTTCATCGACGGCATCGCGAAGGAGTACACCCGCCTGAAAACGGGGTGAACTCCGGCTGGACGGGCATGTAAACCAGCCAGCCCACAAAGTCCGGTATGAGAGAAATGAAGTGATGTTACGAGTGAGGCGACGGCACGGTACACCGTCGCCACCTCGCAACGGAAGACCTGCATGGTATATACCATCCGGTCGAGTGAACGGCCCCTTCACTCGGGGAGCTTGGCGAGTAGCGTCGATCACGCCACCGGGGAATCCGCTGGCGCTCACACAACTCTCTGAACCGGAGTGAACATGGCCATTCGTCAGGGTGCTACGGAAAACTGGACGAAGTCGTCGTATTCCGGGGGCAACGGCGCCTGCGTCGAAGTCAAGTCCCCTCTTGTGCAGGCGATTGCGGTGCGTGACTCGAAGGCGCCCGAAGGCCCTTCGCTCACCTTCGTCCCCGGCGCCTGGAACACGTTCGTGCGTGACGTCGCCAAGGGCTCCGTCACCGCCTGACCGATGCTTCCCATACGCCGTACCGCCGCACCGATTCAGGTGCAGCCGGTAGCCCTCTCGTCCGGTTCGCCGTCCTGGCCGAGAGGGCTTCTCGCACGACTGCGGGGAGCCCGGCCACCGCACGGCAGCACCCGCCACCCGCCACCCGATTGAGCGCGGCGGATCCACGTACCGGCCGGTGCGCCCGATTCAGCGCAGCTGATCCACGTACCGGTCCGTTCCCGGCAGGGTCGGGATGAACGGCGCCACCAGCTCCACCCGCCCCAGACCCGACTCCGCCACCGTCGCGTCGAGCCCGGCGAAGTGCTCCGCCCAGCAGGCCCGCGGGTCCTCCTGGAGGAACCAGAGCAGGGTCAGCCGGGTGTCGACGCCCTCGACCTGCTTCACATAAGTCATCCGGTCGCCCGGCAACGGCGTGGGGCGGAACACGGTCACCATCGCCGCAGGCGACCCGCTCAGCCGCTTCGGCAGATGCCGGGAGCGCAGCCACTCCAGCAACTCGGCCCGCTGCTCGGGCCCTTCGGCGTCGATCACCTCCAGGACCAGCCCGCGGTAGGGATGGTCGAGTGCGTGGAAATCCCGGGGCCCCGCGGCCCCGTCCCGGTAGACCGTCGCCTCGTGGTCCTGGAACGCCGTGAAGACGTGGGTGCGGTCCTGGTAGACCCGGCCGTCGCGGTTCAGCCGCTTGTTGATGCCGACGGTCCACTTCATGTGGTCGTCGTAGCGCCCGTCCGTCACCCAGTACGTGGACAGATAGCACCCGGCGCCGACCGGCTGCGCGACCGCGGACTTGTCCGGGTAGCGCAACTCCTGGAGCTCCCGGGTGGCCACCCAGCGCCGGCCGGAGAACATCCAGGGCATCGCCATCGCACCGGCGTAATAGTGATCATCTTCATACCACCGGTTGTACGCGAACTCGTGGCCCGGATGCGGTTCCACCATGGTGATCAGCGCGTGGCCGGGATGGACGCCGTACGGCCCCAGTGCGGCCAGTTCGGCGTACGTGTCACTCCGCGTCCCGCCGGCCCGCTCTTCTTCGGGCCTCGTTCCCTCACCCATGCCGTTCCCCTTCCGTACTCCGCCGGAGGGACCTACTCTGACGCCCCGTCAGAAGAAGTTCCAGAGCCGGGAGGCGCCGATGTTGCTCGCGGGGAAGACCGTCATCGTGTCCGGGGTGGGCGCCGGGCTCGGGCATCAGATCGCGGCCACGGTCGTGCGTGACGGAGGCAATGCCGTCCTCGGGGCGCGGACCGCGGCCAATCTCGCCAAGTCGGCCGCGGAGATCGATCCGGAGGGGCTGCACACCGCCCACCTGGCCACCGACATCACTGACGAGGCGCAGTGCGAGGCGCTCGCGGCGCTGGCCGTCGAGCGGTTCGGGCGGATCGACGCGGTGGTCCATGTCGCCGCCTGGGACAGCTATTTCGGCGGGGTCGAGGACGCCGACCTGGACACCTGGAAGGCGGTCGTCGACGTCAATCTGCTCGGCACCCTGCGGATGACGCGCGCCTGCCTGCCCGCCCTCAAGGAGCGCGGCGGCTCGGTCGTCGTCATCGGCACGCAGTCCGCGGTGGCGGCGCCGTCACAGGTGCGGCAGGCGGCGTACGCGGCCTCCAAGGGCGCACTGACCTCGGCGATGTACTCCATGGCCTGGGAGTTCGGCCCGCACCGGATCCGGGTGAACACCGTGCTGCCGGGCTGGATGTGGGGGCCGCCGGTGCAGGCCTACGTGCAGTTCACCGCACACACCGAGGCGGTGCCCGAGTCCGAGGTACTGGGGAGGCTCTCGGAACGCATGGCGCTGCCCGAGCTGGCGACGGACGGCGATGTGGCGGAGGCCGCGGTCTTCCTGGCCTCCGACCGGGCACGGGCGATCACCGGGCAGTCCCTGCTCGTCAACGCCGGCGAGCTGATGCGCTGACGCGCGGACGCGCTCCGCAGGGAGTTCGGCAAGGTCAGTTCTCCTCCTTCTCGGCCGCACGGGACCCGCATCCCGTGCGGTCTTTCGGCGTTCCTGGACGTTCCCTTGTTTCTCTGCACAGCCTGACGAAGTGCCCGCTCATCGTGTGGCCCCCGTCACGTGCACGACAACGCTTTCGTTGGTCAAGAACAAGTAAAATCGTTCGGCTAACTGATCCGCGTTCACATCTCTGACCGCTGGAGACCTTGACCGAGGTGCCGAACAGGCGGTTCAATCCCCGAAGTCCCCGTTCCCGCACGGGGACACCGCTGAACGGCCGTACTGACGAAGTGCGTACCCGTTCACAAGGCGGACCCCAGGAGGGGGCACATGAACAGTCTCGACTGGGTCGTGCTCATCGGCTACTTCGGCGTGATGATCGCGATCGGACTCTGGTCCCACAAGCGTGTCGACAACGTCAGCGACTTCTTCACGGCCGGCGGCAAGATGCCGTGGTGGCTTTCCGGCATCTCGCACCACATGTCCGGCTACAGCGCCGTGATGTTCACCGGCTACGCCGGCATCGCGTACCAGTACGGCGTCACGTCCTTCGTGACGTGGTCGCTCCCCATCGCCATCGGTATCGGGATCGGCGCCAAGCTCTTCGCGCCCCGGCTCAACCGGCTGCGCTCGCGGCTGCACGTCGCCTCGCCGCTCGAGTACCTGAAGAACCGCTACAACATCCAGACCCAGCAGGCGCTCGCCTGGTCCGGTCTGCTGCTGAAGATCGTGGACGTCGGCGCCAAGTGGGCGGCCATCGCCACCCTGCTCTCCGTCTTCACGGGCATCACCCTGACCCAGGGCATCTTCATCACCGGCCTCATCACGGCCGTCTACTGCACGGTCGGCGGTCTGTGGGCCGACGCGCTCACCGAGCTGGGGCAGTTCGTCATCCAGCTGTTCGCCGGTATCGCGATGCTCGTCGCCGCGATGAGCAAGCTCGACGGCGTCAGCACCCTGTGGACGGTCTGGGACAAGCTGCCCGAGGGCCACGCGGACCCGACGGCCGGCCCGTACACGGTGACGTTCCTGCTGGCGTACCTGTTCATCAAGACCTTCGAGTACAACGGCGGCATGTGGAACCAGGCCCAGCGCTACATGGCCACGGACTCCGCCGCCTCCGCGACCCGCTCGGCGCGGCTCTCCGCCGTCCTGTGGCTGGTCTGGCCGACGGTCCTGTTCTTCCCGATGTGGTGCGCCCCGCTGCTCGTGGACGCGCAGAAGCCGGACGCCTCGGACAGCTACGCGCTGATGACCGAGCAGTTGCTGCCGCACGGTCTGCTGGGCCTGGTGATCGTGGGCTTCTTCTCGCACACGATGGCCATGTGCTCCTCGGACGCCAACGCCATCGCGGCGGTCTTCACCCGCGACATCGCCCCGGTCTTCTCCAAGGCGGCCCGCAACTGGAGCGACCGCGCCGGCCTGATGGCCGCGCGGCTCTCCACGCTCGGCTTCCTGGGGCTGTCCATGGCACTGGCGACCCAGATCAACTCGCCGACGTTCAAGGACATCATCTCGGTCGTCATCAAGTGGGTCGCCGGTCTGATGGGCCCGATCGCGATCCCGTTCATGCTGGGTCTGCTCCGCCGGTTCCGTAAGTCGGGACCGACAGCGGCTCTCACCAGCTGGGCGGCGGGTCTGCTGGCGTTCTACTTCACCAACTACAACTTCGACGGTTCGGTGAAGACGGACGTCGCCCTGCAGTACCAGGTGGCGCTGCCGCTCGCGATCTCGCTGGTGCTCTACATCGTCATCGGCTTCATCAAACCGGAGGACACCCCGGAGCGCGACGCGATCATCGAGCAGATCAACACGGACGGCGGGGACTCGGCGACCGGTGCGCCCCTGCCGCCCCAGCGCGGCCCCGAGGACGTGGCAGCCGTTGAGGGCGTGAAGGACTGACGCCTGCGGCTGTACGGGGTGGGGGCGGGTGGTACGTACGGATGCGGCGGCTTCCGTACGTACGGCCCGCCCCTTTTCCCTGTCGGGAGCCTCAGCCGCTCTTCCCTGCCGGGAGCCTCAGCCGCGCGGGTAGCGGGCCAGCCAGCCCGGGGCCGCGGCGGCCGGACTGTGCAGGGCGGGCCCCTGCGTCATCTCCATGGCGAAGTCGTCGGCGAGCTCCAGAAGGGTCGCGCGGCCCTCCAACTCGGCCAGCCAGGCGGGCGGCAGCGCGGTCTCGCCGTGCAGCGCGCCGAGCAGCGCCCCGCACAGGGCCCCGGTGGCGGCGGACGGCCCGCCGTGGTTCACGGCCAGCCGCAGCCCGTGCCGGAT
This sequence comes from Streptomyces poriferorum, assembly GCF_019399235.1. Taxonomy (GTDB): domain Bacteria; phylum Actinomycetota; class Actinomycetes; order Streptomycetales; family Streptomycetaceae; genus Streptomyces; species Streptomyces poriferorum. The sequence continues at coordinate 11,928 of NZ_JAELVH010000154.1, forward strand.
GTCCTCACCGACCAGGGCGCAGTACACGGCCACCGCGAGGACCTCCTCGGCGGAGTCCGTGGCACACAGCGACTCGATGAGCGCGGGGCCCGGGATGCCCTGGCGCACGGTGCCCAGCGCCTGCTGGAGCGCCTCGGTGACGGGCTCGTGGCCCGGCCGCTCGGCGAGCAGGGCCAGCCCGTGCTGCACGGAGCCGTCCAGCGTCTCGCCGCGCGCCAGCCCGTGCATGATCACGGCGAGGGCGCCGGCGGACAGCAGGGCGGTGGGGTGGCCGTGGGTCTGGGCGGCGCACTCGACGGCCAGCTGGAACACGAGCTGCGGCTCCCAGCCGACGAGCAGCCCGAACGGGGCGGAGCGGGTCAGCGCGGCCGAGTCATGCGCGGTGGGGTACTTGGGCCGGTCGAGGGTCCCCATAACACTGTCACCGAAGCCGCCCAGGCACTCCCGTGTGGGGGCGCGGCGACTGTAGAGCCACTCCTGCCCGGCGAGCCAGCCGTTGTCCTTGCGCCGCTCGTCGGGCCCCCAGTCGTGCTGGGTGGCGGCCCAGCGCAGATGGGCCTGGTGCACATCGGTGGGAGGGTGCCAGGCGCCGGTGTCGCGGCGGACCTGGGCGCGGATCAGCCCGTCGACGGTGAACAGGGTGAGCTGGGTGACGGCGGTGACGCAGCCGCGCCCGCCGTGCGCGGCGACGAAGTCGGTGACGGCGTCGGCCCCGTGGGCCTCGCGGATCTCCTCCAGCGTGAGCGTGCTGACACCCGCGCCGAGCGCGTCACCGATGGCGCCGCCGAGCAGTGCGCCGCGTACCCGGCTGCGGAAGTCCTGCTGCTCGGCACGGCCCCAGACAGCTGTGGTCGCTGAGCTCACCGTGCCCCTTCCCGTCGGCCCTTGGGCTTCGTTCCCGTGTGCGACTGTGCGGTAACTGCGCAGCACTGTAATCGAACGGGTACGGGGCTGCCGGGGGCGGAACGGTATGTACGGAGTAGCTGGTTCGGTTCAGTTTTGCGCGGCATTCTCCGGAGATTGCCGCTGCATCCGGTGCCCCCGGCTCTGCGCGATCCGCAGCAGGTCTCCCAACGATTCCGTGGCCCGGGTGAGCGCGAACCGCACCGCCCGCTCCCCCGCCGCCCGGTCGGCCAGCACGGCCCGCGACCCCGCCCACACCTGCTCGCCGCACTCGATCTGCTCGTCCTCCATGTCGTCCGCCAGCCGTGACATCAGGCTCCCGGGATCATCGGTGCTGAGCCAGCACGGTTTGCCCTCCGGGGAGGCCCAGGGAAGGAGGCGGGGAGGAAGGTCGGTCATGACTGCTCCTGACGGCCGGCGGGCGCTGTGTCCCACCGACGGGTGACGGTGACGGATCGTGACCCGATGATGACGCGCCCGCCGTACGCTCGGACAGAGAGACACGATTGCCCGCGCGCAGGACAACGAGGGGCCTCCGATGACCGAACTCACGCCCACCGACGAGGAGTCGGGCCGCGCCGCGCTCGGCCGCGCCCTTCGGTACTTACGCGAGAAGGCGGGACTCTCCCTCGGCCGGCTCGCCGAGGAGACCCGCTACGACAAGAGCTACCTCTACCGCCTGGAGGTCAGCCAACGCCTGTCCAAGCTCGCGGTGATGGAGGACCTGGACCGGTTCTACGACTCCGGGGGCCTGCTGGTGCAGCTCTGGAAGGTGGCGCGCAAGGAGGTCTTCAAGGACCGGTACAAGGAGTTCATGCGGCTGGAGCCGACGGCCCGCATCATGCACCTCTTCACTCTCGGCATCCCGGGCCTGTTCCAGACGGAAGAGGTGGCGCGGGAGCTGTTGTCCGGCGCCCAGGAAACCGACACCGAGGCCGAGTTGGTGGAGGAACAGGTCATAGCCCGCATGGGACGTCAGCAACTGCTGCACCGTAAACCGGCCCCGTCCGTACGGATCATCATGGACGAGTACGCGCTCCGCAGGCCGGTCGCGGACCCCAAGGCGTGGGACGAACAGCTGACGCATCTGCTCGACATGGGCGAGACCGCCTCCGTCGTCCTTCAGGTCCTGCCCTTCGCCGCCGGGGCGCACCATCTGATGGACGGTTCCCTGACGTTGCTCTGGCAGGACGACGCGAGCGCCGTTGCCTACACGGAAGGCAATGGATGCGCGGAGTTGATCGAGGATCCGGCCGCCGTGACGCGCTATCGGCTGTCCTACGATCGGCTCCGGGATCTGGCGCTGCCCCCGCCGGACTCCACCGCGTTCATCAGGGGTGTCCTGGAGGATCACAGATCATGAGCCGAACCCCCGACCTCTCCACCGCGACCTGGCGCAAGTCCAGTTACAGCGACGGCGGCGCCAACAACTGCGTCGAGGTGTCGGACACCTTCCCCGCCCTCGTCCCCGTCCGTGACAGCAAGGCCCCCACCGGGCCCGCGCTCGTCTTCGGGCCGGGCGCCTGGTCCGCGTTCGTGGCGTACGCGGCCAGGCGCTGACCCGGCCGGCCGGCTCGGGGCGTCAGTCCAGGGTCTGGGTCAGTTCGCTCCGGGCCTGGGTGTGTACGACCCGGCCGCGCGCTCCGTTGACGAGGGGCAGGTACGGCGGCACATGCCCGCATTCGACATCGGCGATGATCGGGACGTTCAACGGGCCCAGCGCCTCGAGAACGGCCTGGTGCTGGGTGAGTGAGGCGGCGTCCGGCGCCGAGGTCCGGGCGACGAGGACCGCGTTCGCCGCGTCGAAGAAGCCGGCCAGGCGCATCCCGTGAAGGTTCCTGCAGATGGTGAGGGCGTCGTCGCCGCCCGCTTCCACATAGACGAGGAGCCCTTCCGGGGCGTGGGCGCGCGCGAAGGCGGAGACGTCGAGGTAGCCCGTTCCCGTGAGGTTGCAGAGTGTCTCGATGCAGCCCCCGATCAGGCGTCCTTCGACCTCCACGTCACCGTCGGCGTCCAGCCTGGTCCACGTGCCCGGCGTATCGAGCGTGTACTCGCTCACCTCGGGCCGGGCACGGTAGTCGTCCCAGCCCGTGGCGCGGTGGCGGTTGGGCGGGGACTGCGTGAATCGGTGCCCCTGCGGAGCGGCGGCGATGTCGAGCCACGACAGGAGCCCCTCGGGTGCCCGGTAGGGCGTGTCCATCAGGTTGTTGCCGTGCAGGGTCGCTACGCCGGTGAGGAGGGTGAGCGGCGTCATGACGGTCGACATGTCGGAGAACCCGACCAGCCACGTCGGCTCGGCGTCACGCAGCCGGTCCCAGTCGAGCAGGGGCAGCACGTCGATCGCCATCTCCCCGCCCCAGGGCGGCACCACCGCCCTGATGCCCGGATCCGTCAGCATGGCCATCAGTTCGCCGGCGCGGTCGGCCGCAGGAGCACTGGCATGACCGGCGCCGTCCATGCAGTGGCCGACGACGACCTCGTACCCCCGGGCCTCCACAGCACGAACGGCCACGTCGAGGCGTGCGCGAAGGTCGTCCGGGACCCCGCTCGAAGGGGAGGTGATGCCGACGCGGTCACCGGGACGGAGGGGGCGTGGATATCGAACTGTCATGCGCCGGATCCTGGCACGCCGCTACGGCCGTGCCGAATGATTTCCGGCACGCCGCTGCGGTCGTGCCGAACGATTTCCGGCATACCGGTTCGCGGGCTCCACCCCCAGGAGCGCGGCAGAGCCCGTCACCGGACCGGGTGCCGGGCGGTAGCGGCACATCCGGATCGGCGATCCCTGGAAGTGAGGCCGCCGGGGACGGGTGGCGAAACCTCGTTGTGCCACCCGGCCGTCCGGAGCGATGATCGCGTGATGCCATCCCCCCACCCCGACGGTCGCGCCGGCATCGACGCCGCACTCGTCAAGCGCCTGATCGACGCCCAGTTCCCTCAGTGGAGCGGGCTTCCCGTGACACCCGTCGAGGTCGACGGCTGGGACAACCGGACCTATCGCCTCGGCGACGCGATGACGGCCCGGCTGCCCACCGCCGCCGGTTACGTCCCCGCGGTGGAGAAGGAGCACCACTGGCTGCCGCGCCTCGCCCCGACGCTGCCGGTCGCCGTGCCTCCGGTACTCGCGCTGGGGGCTCCGGGCGAGGGCTATCCGTATCCGTGGTCGGTCCGGCGCTGGCTGCGGGGCGAGACCGCCGCCCGGGCCCACTTCGAGGATCTCTCACCGTTCGCCGTCCAGGTGGCCGGGTTCGTCCGCGCCCTCCAGCGCTGCGACGCGACGGGCGGCCCGCTCGCCGGGGACCACAGCTGGTACCGGGGCGCGTCGCCCGCCCACTACGACGAGGAGACCCGGCGCTGCCTGGCCGCGCTGGGGGGCCATGCCGACACGGACCGGGCACGCGCGGTCTGGGACGCCGCCCTGGCTGCCGAATGGCACGGCGAACCCGTGTGGTTCCACGGCGACATCGCCTCCGGCAACCTGCTCGTCGAGGACGGCGAGCTGTCGGCCGTCATCGACTTCGGGACCTCGGGTGTCGGTGACCCGGCCTGCGACCTGGTGATCGCGTGGGGCATGTTCCACGGCGAGAGCCGGGAGGCGTTCCGTACGGCCGTCGGCCAGGACGCCGGCACCTGGGCGCGGGCCCGGGGCTGGACCCTGTGGAAGGCGCTGCTGAACCTGACGGGGTTCGTCGGCACGGATCCGGAACGGGCGGACGACGAACTGCGGGTGATCGAGGCGGTCCTGGCCGATCACGACCACTTCGGCTGACCGGCCGGCCGGCTCGCACGGCGGTGGGCGGCGGCCGTCTGCTGCGCCGCAACGTGTCCCTGCCCGCAGCGGCTCTGTTGGACGCACCTTCGTCCCCCGTTCACCCGGGGTTACACCGCTCCACGTGCGGGCCTTCGAGCATGCACGCATGACGCAGATGACTCGTGTCAGGGCCTCCTCCTACGCCCTGGCCGCCGCCCTCCTGGCCGTACTGCGAGTCCGGCCAGGAGGGCGGCGGCCAGGGCGTAGGAG
>NZ_JAELVH010000155.1 GCF_019399235.1 Streptomyces poriferorum
CGAGTTCAATCTCAGTAGTTGAGGATCGCGCCTGCTGTCAGGGTGCGGATAGAAGCCGACGATCGCTGGGGAAAATGTTGCCGCCGCTTATCCGCTGGCCAAGACCGAGCGATGAGACCAGGGTGACGAGCATCCGAACCAGCCACAGCTACCGCCCCCACAGGCTCTCCGGGGCCCCGTAGGGGCAGGTATGACCGCCCCTGACCGATCCGGCTAGAACTACGGACCAGAAGGTTTGTGAGGGGGTGGGTGCGGAGCCATTCGGCGTCCTGGGACCTAGTCGTCCGGGGACCCCCCTTGGCCGCCGTGCTCTTCGAGGAGAGCATCGAACCGGCGCATCTCTGCTGGGGAAGCTAACAGTCACCACTGACAACGCCCATCCTGCTGAGTGCCCAAGTGCGTGACGCCAGCAAGACACAGCAGCGATCAACCACGCACGTCAGTGGACCATCAGCGCAGGTATCGGGCACAGCAGCCCAAGAAAGGCGAACATCCCAAGTCGCTTCGGGGCGAACAGCCCGCCGGCACCTGGTCAGGCCCCATCGAGAGGACATACGCCACTACTATGGCCCCGTTGATGGGGTCGTCCGCACGGTAAAGGGCGGGCCCCGGGGTGCGACATGGGCCGTCTGCCTCATCGTCTGACCGCACCAGATGCGCACCAGATGCGCACCAGATCGAGCGGTCAGCCGCGGTCAACGCCGGATTGCCGATACCGAGGTAGACCCTCCGCAGACTCGTTCCCTCGCAGGTCAGGCGCCCATCCAGGCCAACGCGAACGGTGATTCCCAAGCTCAGAGCGCGAGTTCGATTCTCGTCACCCGCTCTTTGATCAGGGCCCTGGTCGGAGACCAGGGCCCTGATGGGCGTTCAGGAACAGAAGCCGATGCCCCGGCTGGTCCAGTAGCAGCGCCGCTCGACCCGAGGAGACGCGGGCCGGGCTCGTCTCCCGTTACTACGCCCCGGACGCGCGGCATCGAGGCGACGTTGAGCAAGTAGCGCGTACGGACGCCATCGGGGCCGACTCATCTCAGAGGCGGCCCAGATGGCGTGCCGGCGCACTCGACGGCTCAGCGTGATGCCCCGGCTCCGAGGCTTCCCGCATTGATAGCTCCCCGTAGGACGTGGGCGATCTCCTCGGGCTTGAGCTCGATGCCGTCGAGCCCCTCCATGGTCAACGGAATCTCCTCCAGCGCGTACTCGCCGCGGCCTTCGGCGCTGAACTCGGGACCGGTGCGGTCGTCGAAGGACCAGGTCGCGATGCGGGCGAGGTAGAAGAGCTGACGCTCGTCGTCGGACTCCGTCGTGTGGAGGAGGCGGATGATGTCGACCTTCCCTGCGATCTCCTCGTGGATCTCCCGGTGGAGGGCCGCCTCCCGGGACTCGTCGCTGGGTTCGACGCCGCCGCCGGGCAGGACCCAGTACTCGGGGATGCCGGGCCTGGTACGGCGGATGACCAGCATCGTGTCGTCGGCGGTGACGAGGACGGCGCGGACTCGTTCCATCATTTCGGTTTGTCTCCTTGCTTGTTGGTCGTCTCAGTGCAGCAGCCAGCCACCGTCGACGTCGACGGACTGCCCCGTGATGAACGAGGCGGAGGGGCCCACGAGAAACGCCACCAGGGCCGCGACGTCCTCGGGCCGGCCACGGCGCGGGACAGACTGGCGCTTGCGCGCGGCCGGAGGACCAGATCACTCCAGCCGTAGATCGTGATCTTGCTGGTGGGGACTGCTCATGACGCTCTTCGCAAATGGCAATGACCGGACTTCCGTGATGTCACGGTTCGCTCAGCCTCGGCCATAGCAGATCCCCGGTTGGATCACCGGTGCGCCTATACGGGTCGCTTCCGGGAGTCCCCCGAGCGAAAGATGCTCGGTGGGGGTAGGTCGCTTCGCGCAAGGTGAACTTGGGATCTGTGAGGAGATCAGCTGTGTACGCAGTAATTCGGCGTTACGAAGGAGTGACTGACTCTGCCGAGGCGGGGCGCCGAGTGGATGAGGGATTCGTGCCTCTCCTCCGCCGAGTCCCCGGATTCGTGGCCTACTACTGGGTGGACGCCGGGGACGGAGTGATGGTCTCTACCAGCGTCTTTGAAGACCAGTCCGGGGCCGAAGAGTCGATCGAGCGGGCGGCGGACTTCGTAAGGGACAACCTCGCGTCGCTGCTCCCCAACCGTCCTCAGGTCACGGCCGGCATGGTTGTGGCTGCTGGGTAGCGGCCTACGAAGGGTGCCGCTGAATCCCAGCCACCTCCACTCCGACGACCTGGCCCTTCACGAAACTCCGGCCAGAGCCTCGGAAATGGCCAGGCATGCTCGTTGCCCCGCGTGGTTCGTCGTTCAACAGACCACGCGCCTGTGGCGACGACTGCCGGACAGCGGGACGTCAGCCTCCGTGCGGAGGGCGGCAGCCAGTCTTCACGTGCTGAGAGGCAGATCGAGTCGAACGGTTCTCGGTGCCGAGCGCGGATCGGTTGAGTCAGCCGGCCTGGCGGTTCGCGTCGGCCTCGTGCTCAGCGGCGGAGCGGGCCGCCGCTGCGACTGCCTGGAGCGCGTCCAGGTGGGCGGCGAGCGCGTTGCCACCCTCAGGAGTCAGGGCGAGCCAGGTTCGGGCTTTGCGACCGGCACGTCCCTTTTTGACGTCGATGTAGCCAGCTTCTTCGAGCGTCTTGGCGATCTTGCTCAGTGCCGAGTCGGACAGTTCGCATCGGTCGCGTACGAGCCCGAAGTCCGCCTCTACGCAGCCGGAGAGGAATGCCAAGACAGCCAGTCGGCTCGGATGATGCATGAGCTCGTTGAAGCCCGCCCCGTCCACGATCCTTTCAGCGGGCATGGGCTCCCTCAGGGCCGGGAGGCAGCGCCCGGTTGCGCCGTGCGAACAGACTCGAGGCCGCCGCGGCGCCAACGACAGCGGGTACGACGATGCACGTGGCGTGACTGCCGCCACCGAGGCGACACACTGCCCAGACGGCAATACACAATGCGCAGAGCCCCACCGCCTCACCCACGAGCCGTATGTTGCGCAGGCGTTTGGAGGGGGCATCCCTCACCCCTGTGACCTGGACACTCATCCGGCGGATCAACCACGCTATGGGCCAGGTGAGCAATGCTCCCGGCAGCGCAGCGAGCGGTACCTCCCGCGTGGCGGCAAGCGCCGCCACGTCCACGCCGACGAGCATGCCTGCCAGCATCGGGAACCAACCCGGTGCCCGTCGACCCCGCACCCCGGCACGAATCGACTCCGCGCGAGCCAGCGCGCCCGCCGCCTGGGCCGGGGACACCTCCACGGACTGTGATTCGCTGCCATGAGCACCAAGGGACACGAGACCGCACGACCTTCCCGACAGCAAGACGATGAGGTTGCCAGCATGGCACATACTTTCCTAGCCGGAAAGTCGCTTGTCTGACTCGAGAGGCGTGGCCACCCGCAGTGACATTGACGGGGAGATCCAGCGAGCAACAGTGGAGACAGCCCTGAGCAAGGGGTGTCCGTTTTCAATGAGCGCCATCACCGAGCGTTTTCAGCGGTGCCTCTCCAGGGTGAGGACGGCTTCGGTGATGACGCTCATGCGCTCATGCGGTTGGGGCCGATGCGGGATCTACGGAAGAGCCGCCAGGACCTGAGCCGCGCCATGCGTCGTTCGACGGGTGCACGGGCCGTGCGTCGGCTTTGCGGCACGACGAGGGAGTGACCGGCGATTCGGCGGCGGCTGTCGCCTGACGTCGTGCCGGTCGCGGGGCCGGCTCGTCAGGGGCGGTGGGCGTCAGCCCGCGATCAAGATCCCTCCCGCCACGGCCGCAGCGACCCCCACGAGAAGGGCCCCGACAGCGAACGCGATCTCGCCGACGCGGGAGCGGTGTTCGGCGGCGAGGTCCGGGGTGAAGACGACCGGGTTGTCGGGGCAATAGTGGATCGTGAGGTCCCGGCCGCGCGAGCGGGCGGGATCGCTCAGCCCTACGGTGCGGTAGGCGGTGACGGCGGTGCCGTCGTGGGTGGTGAAGGCGACCACCGGGGTGTGGCTGGTGGCGGTTTCGCCGTCCTCGTCGACGGTGACGTCCTTCAGTACGGCGATGACGCGGCCCGGGACCGGGCCGCCGGAGGCGAGGCCCTCGATGCGTAGGCGTGAGTCGCGTATGGCCCCGGGCAGGTAGGTCGCGCCCAGCAGCGTCCAGGGCACGCCGAAGCCGATGAGGGCCCACGGCCAGCCCCGGTCGACCGAGGCGACGACGACCAGCCCGACGTAGATGAGGAAGACCGCGAAGTTGGGCCAGCCGAGGCCGCTCCGTCCGGCGTTCGGGTCGGTGGTGAAGCGGTAGGCGTGCGGGCGGCCGGGAGGGTAGCGGATACCGATCTCCTGGCCCGTCCAGGCCGTGCTGATTCGGTCGCCGCACTCGCCGTCGTTGGTGACGGTGAACTCCTGCCCCGTGGCGGGATCGCGGAAGGTGACGACCACGGCGATCCCCTCGCGTCCCGAGCTCCCGTGCCGGGGCTCCGTGACCCGTTCGATCCGGCCCATGACGCGGACCGCCCGCTGGCCGCGGGTCACCCCGGCCAGCGACCGTCCGTATCCGACGAGCGCGACGACGCCGAGGACGATGCACCACAACGCCAGATATCCGTGCCAGCCCATCCGTGCTCCTCCTGGTCCTAATCGCCTGCCCCGCCCGGCTCACCCGTCCGTTCCGTTCGGGCGCCCGTCCCGTCCGTCTGTCAGCGCGCCGGGACGCGCCGCACGATCTCGCCGTGGCCGTTCGCCTCCAACGAGGCGACGCCGTCGGCGCCGGCCACCCCGACTCTGAGGGTGAGGGCGCCGGACAGGCTCTCGGCGGTGAGCTGCCAGGTCTGCGGGGAGCGGACGCCGAGAGTGGCTCTGGCCTCCCGGACGAGGGCGGGGATGCGCGGGTAGGGCAGCGCATCCAGGTCGAAGCCGGGTGCCTGCGAGCCCACAGGGGTGAAGACGACGGTGAGCAGGCGGTCCTGCACGACGACGGTGAGAGCCTGGCGCTTTCTGCCCTCGCCCTTGGTGAGCGAATCGACCGCCCGACGCAGCCGGCCCTCGTCGAACAGGGACTGTCCGGGGCCGAGGGCGACGGTGCCGGACGCGGCCGAGACGATCGTGGTGGACGAGGTGCCGGGCTCGGCGGGCCCAGCGGCCGAGGGGGGCCGGTCGGAATGGTCTTCCGGGCCGAAGAGGTCGGCCCGGAAGGCGAAGACCACGCCGGCCGCGCCGAGCAGCAGGGCGAGGAGGGTGAGGTAGCCGCCGACGGTGCCGTCCGAGGGCCGCTCGTCGGTCAGGGCCGGGCCGGGCGCTGAATCGATGCGGGCAGCGGTCGCGCGGTCCTCCCATTCCGGTGTCGGGCGCTTCACCAGCTTCACCGCCCACGGCTGGTGCGGTGGGTACTGGACGACGACGATGCCGCCTGGTTTGTAGTCGGGCAGGTCGACGAGATTGACGGGCTGGGTGGACTCGACGCGGTACGCCGGTCCGCCGTCCGGGGCGACGGTGAGGTCGAAGCGGACGGGCACGTCGCTGGTCTCCCCGCCGGTGGCGCGCAGGCTCTCGATCTTGGCGAGCGTGGTACGGGGGACGATGGCCGCCTCGCGTGCGCGCTCGGGCGCCCCAGCGGCGAGGACCAGCAGTCCGTAGGCGATGGGGACGGCCAAGCCGCCGACCAGCAGGGGAACGCGTTCGAGGACAGTGCCGACGACGAGTGCGGCGAGCGAGCTCCCGATCACCGCGCCCGTGAGGATCCCGCGGGCGAGGTCGAGGGGGGTGCGGCGCGTCGGCAGTGCGCTCGGAGGGGCCGGCGTGATCGTCATACCGAGATTGTGGCGGCCCGGGCCGCGGCCCGGTAGGCGTCCGGGCGCCTTTCTCTCTCCCCCCAACGGCGTTTCCAGGGGCGGATGTTGTCACCTCCCAGGCATCACAGGCAGGTGGCCGATTACAGGGCCATCGAGCCCGTCATCCGCGAAGCCTTGTGGCGACTTGGCTCCGACGACGGACAGCTGCCTGGGGGCACCGATGCGATCGGCGGCTACTGGACCCGCACCAACGATCCGGAGATCGACATCGTCGGCGCCGACCGCGCCCCCATCGCCAAGAGATCACCCTCGTGGGTTCGGTCAAGTGGCTGGAGAAGAAGCCCTTCGACAACCGCGACCTCGCCCGCCTTGTCACCAGGTATCGATACGACACTCGGATCCGATGAGTGTCAGCCTGTTCCTGCAGGTCAGGCCGCACATCGATGCCCGAGCGCCGGTTGCTTCCCAAGCTCGGAGCGCGAGTTCGATTCTCGCCACCCGCTCCACGCAGTACCTACGAAAGCCCCAGGCCAGCGGCCCGGGGCTTCCTTGTTGTCCGGGCCGCGCGAGGCGTTCCGTGCGCCTTGACCGACCTGGCCCCAAGACCGCCGCCCTTGCCGGCGCAGCTGCAGCCGTCGCTTCTCTGACCGACCAGTGGCTCCAGGTCGTGCCCGCTACATGCCCGACCATGCGCGGTCCGGGCGGACGGAACGGGCGGTGTGACGGGCGAGGGCGGCAGGGGCGACGGCTGTGGCGGTCGCCCTCGGGCGGTCTCTTGCCAAGCCCCACCGAGACCGCGCCTGGAGGCGCTCAGTCGCGGGGTGGCATAGCGTTTCCCATGACGGGCCGGGGCCGACAGTGGTGATACGGAACGGCGGATCAGCGTTGGAGCAGCACGAGGGCAGGGCTTCACGTCAGGCGGATGACGGATGGTGGTCAGGCCGTCTGCACGAGCTCTGGCACGTCGCCGAAACGGCACAGGACGTGACGGGGCTGGCCGATTCCCTCTACGACATGCTGCTCCGCATGCCCGGCGTGCTCGCCGTCGTGGGTACCCGCTGGAGCGGCGGGCTGCTGCACTATCTGCGTCGTGTCACCGTGGCGGAGCCGACGGCATCCCTCGTGGAAATCGAACGGGATTACGGCGAATCCGGCGCCGCCGGGGCTCCGGACGGTGATCCGACTGTCACGGTTCACGAAGTGTCGGAACTCGACGGCACCATGCCCCACGTCCAAGTGCTGGTGGCGGCCGGCACGCGGAGCCTGGCCGAGTGTGCCGTGCCGCTGGGGCAGGGCGGCTGGGCCTCGTTCATGGTCGGGACCGCGGACAGGGACACCATCGATGTGACGCTGCGGACCCGGTTGCAGCAGGTGGCCGAGGTTGCCATGGTCTCGGACAGGCGCATCACGGCGCGCCGCGCCGACGAGGTGCGTCAGGTGAGTGACGCCTTTCTGGCGGAGGCGTCGTTGCAGATGGATTCGAGCCTTGATGTGAAAAGCACCGTGCAGCGGGTGGCTCGCACGGCCGTTCCCGCCATCGCAGAGGGGTGCGTTCTGCATCTTTGTCTCCCCGAGGGACTGAAATCCGTGTCGTTCGCGCACATGGACGCCGGTGACCAGCAGTGGCTCGGCAAGGTTGCGGCCGAGGACACCTGGCTGACGGAGGCGCTGCGGCAGGTACTCGGCAGCGGGCAGGCACTGGCGCTGAACGGTGAGGGGCTGCGAGGGGGGCCCTTCGGGCCGGCCTCGTCCGGGGCGGGCCGCGCCGTGCGGGCGATCAGTGTGAACCCGCTCAAGGCCCGGGGCCGGGTCCTGGGCACCCTGACGTTTCTCTACCATCGGGTGATCGTGGCCGAGGGGGCCTCACAGTTCCTTGCCGGTCTGGCCGACCGGGCGGCGTTGGCCATCGACAGCAGCACCCTGTACGAACAGCGGCGCCGCCACGTGGTCTCCCTCCAGCGGCATCTGCTCCCGAGAGAGCTGCCGCGGATTCCGGGGATCACGCTGAGTTCCGCGTACGAAGTGGGTGACGTCTCGCTCGATGTGGGCGGTGACTTCTACGACGCCGTCCCGGGGGCGCAGGGCGGTGTGACCCTCCTCCTCGGTGACGTCTGCGGGCGCGGGGCTGAGGCGGCGGCGCTGACAGGCCTGGCCCGTCACACCCTGCGCACCCTTATCGAGGACGGCAGTACGCCCGAGCACGCGCTGGAACGGCTGAATCAGGCCCTGGTCAGGGAGGACACGTCCCGCTTCGTGACGGCGCTCGTAGCGGTACTCGTACCGGACGGAGAGGGGTTTCGTGTGCGCTACTGGAGTGCCGGGCATCCGGCGCCTCTGATGCGGCGTGCGGATGGCACCGTGGAGGAACTCGTCGCCCACGGAGATCTGCTGGGCGTGCTGGAGGACATCGAGTACGGATCCGGATCGGTGCGCATGGCGCCGGGGGACGCGCTGGTGATGTTCACCGACGGAGTGACCGAGGCGAAAGCGGCCGACGGGACCTACTTTGAATCGCGTCTGCGGGACGAGGTCACCCGGACGGGTGCCGGTGAGGCCCAGGGGTTCGCCGAGCGGCTGGCAGAGGCTGTCGTGGAATTCCGGGCGACGGGTGCCGACGACATCGCCGTGCTCGTCGCACGGGCGGAGTCCACCGGATGAGCGGGCCCGCCGGGGAGCAGAGGATCGATCACGACCTCGTCTGGGTGGTCGAGGATTCGGCGGAGGACGCCGAGGCCATTGCACGGGCGCTGCGTCGCACCCATCCGGGTCTGGCACTGGACTTCACCGACCGCGGGACGGGATTCGTCGAGCGGTTGCTGGGAGCCGCCCGCCGGCCGGGGCTCGTCCTTCTGGACCTGAAGCTGCCCGGCCCCAGTGGAGCCGACGTGCTGCGGTCGATCCGCTCCCGGCCCGAACTGGACGGCGTGGCCGTCGTCGCCTTCACCTCGTCCACCGGGCCGGACGAGGTGGACACGACGTATGCGGCAGGCGCCGACAGTTACATCTACAAGCCGGTCAACTTCGAACTCTTCAGAGCGGTACTGAAGGGGGCTGTCGACTACTGGCAGAGAAAGGCGAAGAGCGGGGACGAGGGCCCTGGCGCTCAGCCGCCCTCCTGACCCAGGGTGAAGAAGAAGGCGGTCCCGCGGCCCGGTGCGCTGTCGAGCCACAGCTCGCCGCCGTGGCGCTCGACGATCCGTCTGACGATCGCGAGCCCCACGCCGGTGCCGCCCCCGCGCTCGCCCTGCCCGTGCAGTCTGCGGAAGAGCTCGAAGACCTCGCGCTGCTGGTCGGGCGGGATGCCGATGCCGTTGTCCCGGACCACGACGGTCTGCTGTGGAGGCCCGCCGGCCGGGGGGCGGAGCATGGCGACCAGGACCTCGACCGCGCGATCGTCCCGGTCGGAGGCGTACTTGGCCGCATTCACCAGGAGGTTGACCAGCACTTCGTAGAGCCGGGCCTCATCGGCGTACACCTCGGGCAGGTCATGTCGGACGACCCGCACGTGGGCTTCGGCCAGGCGTTCGCCGGCCACGTCGAGCGCGGAATCCAGTACGCGGTCCAGTGGGACACGGGTACGGTGCAGCCCGCCTCGGCCCAGTCGGGCGAAGTGCAGCAGCGAGTCGAGCAGGTCGTCCATCCGGCCGGCCAGTCGTCGCATGGTGTGCATCCGGCGGACGGTGGTCGCGTCGAGCTCCGCACCTGCGTCCTCGATGACGAAGGTCGCGGCGTTGGAGATGCCTCGTAGTGGTTCCTTCAGGTCGTGAGCTACCACGTGAGCGAATGAGTCGAGGTCGGAGTTGCTGATGCGCAGCCGTTCGTTCAACGCTGCCAGCTCCGCCTCGTGCCGGAGTACGACTCCTGTCAGCGTGCGCCAGAGCTCGTGCGCGGTGGCACGGTCGGTGGGCGTCCAGGGCAGGCACTGTCCATGTACCACCGCGCGGAAGACCGCACCTGAGCCGCGAGGGGTGAGCCGTTCGCCTCGCGGTCCGACCTGCACGGGCCTGGAAGGGTCGGTGGCCCATTGGCGGGCGGTCGGACGGGCCTCACGGAACCAGGCGAGGTAGTCGCCCGAGCCGCTCAGCGTCACCATCAGGACCCCTGCCGGGCCGTCTTCCGCCAAGTCGTCCGGAGCATCCGGCTCCTCCGACAGGCGGTCCGTACTCCAGACCGTGCCGGGTGCCGGCCCGGCCGCGCGTACCCGAAGGGCCTCCAGCAGGGCGGGGGGAACGCTCATCCCGCTGATGGTGCTGTGGCCACCGCGGCAGAGCACCGCGCCGTCGGCGTGCAGCAGGTCTCTGAGGGCGTCGTCACCCGCCAGGAGCGAGTCCTCCAACTCCGACGTGACCCGGGAGATGATCCGGCCGAGGCGCTCGCGCGATGCGGTGAGCGCCTCGGCCTGCTCCCGTTCCTCGATGACCGCGAGCTGGAGGGAGAAGGCCACACCGAAGAACTCACACGCCGCCCGCATTTCCGGGGGGATGGTGACGGCAGCGTATCCGTGGCAGGCGATCAGCCCCCAGAGCTCGCCTTCCCGGAGGACGCTCACCGACATCGACGACTTCACATCGATGTTCCGCAGGTACTCCAGATGGAAGCCGGACACCGTGCGCAGCACGGAGTTCGACAGGTCCAGTGGCAGGTCCGAACCGGCTCGGAGGGGAGGGTGCAGACCCACGCTGGTGTCGTCCACATCGGCGATCACCCGGATCCAGTTGTCGCGGTAGAGCCGCCTGGCCTGGGGTGGGATGTCACTGGCGGGGAACCAGAGCCCGAGCCAGGGCTCGCGCCCCTCGGTGACGTCCTCGGCGACCACCTCTCCTGGCCCGTTCTCCCCGTCGAAGCGGTAGGCGACCACGCGGTCGAAGCCGGTCAGAGCCCGGATCTCACGGGCGGCCGCCTGGCAGCATTCGACTGCTGTCGTCGAGGACCGCAGACGCGTCAGAGCTCGCCGGACCGCCTGGTAGAAGTGCGGGAAGTGTGGTGCCGCGACGGCGCGCGACTCGTACTCCAGAACGACCAGAGGCCCCTGCCGGTGCGCGGTCACGTCGAGCATCCGGGGGGCGCCCGCCACATCGACGGAGACGGGGAGAACCAGGCCGGCCGCATCGTGCTGAGCGCAGACCTGGAGCGCCTCGGCCCAGTGCTCGGGGGACAGCACCCGCGTGATGGGCCCTCCGACCAGCTCCTCGGCAGCAATTCCCAGCAGGCTGAGCGTGTTCAGTGCTGCGGTGTCCACGGTGCCGGTATCGGCCTCCACCGCGAGCAGGGTGCCGTGGGACTGGATCATGCCCAGCCGGTGAATGGGCTCCCGGACGCATACGCTGAGGTCGAAGCCGATGGCCGCCGCCGCTTCGGCCTCGCGTTCCGGTTCCGGTAGGGACATCTCTTCTCCCCGCACAGAGTTCTCGGCCCGGCCTGATCGGCGTCCGTTTTGTCGCCATCCTTCCACGACGCCCTGCGGCGGAGGAGCTGCTGCGCGTGTGTGTGTCGTAGCTGGATGGCTTCCAAGGCGCTACGGCCTTGTCATTTCGTTGGATGGCCGTGGTGTTCCGGCTGTCGGCGCGGCAGGAGTCCGCAGGAGGTCTCGCCAGTCGGCGGGCCAGTTGGCCAGCGCGAGGACGCCCATGATGACGAGGTGGGTCGGCGCGGCCCAGCTTTCCACCGCCGGATCATGGTTGACGATGTGGGTGGTGACCGCGCCGGTGAGCACGAACATCAGCGTCGTGGCGCCCAGGAAGCGTGTTCGCTTGTCAGGGATCACCAGCAGGACGGCCGCCGCACCTTCCAGGGCACCGACCACGAAGCGCATCCAGGACGGGTATCCCCACTCGGCGAACTTCACGGAGTACGCCGAGCTGAATACCGTGTCGCCCGGCCAGTACTTGGTCACGGCGCCCAGCGCGAACTCAAAGGCCAGGAACCAGTACAGACCGGTCATGAGCCGCTTCGACATGATTGTCCCTTCAGGAGGAATTGGGCAGGGCGAGGCCTCCGCACGGCGATCACGCCGCCGCCGGAGTCTTGCTTTCGGGGGTCAGCCCCGCAGAGAGGTGATGGCCTTCTCGATACGCCGCCGGCGCGTCTCGGGCTTCTTCGCGCTCTCGATGGCGCGCACGTGCTCGCGCTTGCGGCTGTAGGCAAGGCTGTCGTACGCGGCGCGGGCGGCCGGTTCGTCGTCCAGAGCCTGGGCGAAGTCCGCAGGCTCGACGACGACGCGAGGCTCGGTGTCGAGCTCCAGCTCGACCTCGACCTCCTCGCCGATCTCGACACCGGCGGCCTGCCGGTTGGCGTTGCTGAGACCGAGCAGGTGGCGGCCACGCAGGAGGGCGACCCGGCTCTTCCAGGAATGCCCGTTGACCGTGATGGTCACCGGCGGCCGCGCGCCCCCGTCGAGTGCGGCTACCACCTCGGGCGGGACCTCCAGGCCCCGCATGGGCTCAGGTGGCTCGACGTGTGACCGAAACTTCATGGTGTTTCTCCTGTTGTTCTGCCGGAGTTCTGCCAACTGATCGTGGTTCCGTCCTGCCCGGCTCAGGGTGCCCGCTCCCACTTCCCCACCGGGACCATCGCCATTTCCTGGACGACCGGAGCAACGCCACGCCGCCCCGGGCGGCGGTAAGGCAGGAGATCACGACTACTCGGCGTAGGGCCGGCCGGTTCCCTGGGTGCTGCGGCCGAGGCTCCGGATGTAGCCGTCCGGGTCGGCGACGGTGCCGCCGTGCCCGCCCCACGGCAGAGTGCCGGCCGGCTTGAGGACCGCGGCCCCGGGCCTGCTGGGACTCCGCGTGGGGCCGCGCTACGCGACGGTCTCCCAGGCGAACCCGTCCAGGTCGGTGAAAGCGCCGGCGGTGCTGCCAAGGACGACGCGGTGCGAGCCTGTGCCGTCGACGGGAACGCCGAGGTCCTTGGCCAGGGCGCGGCGCTTGTACAGCGCCAGCTTGACGGGGCTGGACTGACCGGCGGCGAACTCGGCGTACTTGCCGCCGAAGCTCTTGGCCACGGTCAGGCCCCGGCCGACGTAGAACTGCCTGGTGGCCTTCACCGCCTCGACGCCGATCAGCAGGACGACCTCGTCGATCTCCCGAGTGTCGGGGCCGGTGTCGTTCTTCTCCGAGGTCGCGATCTTCCAGATCGTCCCGTCCGGGGCCTGGACGACGCCGCTGTAGCCCCACAGCGACTTCGCGGCGGGCTTCAGGACAGTGGCGCCGGCGTCCACGGCGGCGCCGAAGAAACCGTCGACGGTGGCCGGACCGGACACCGTGAGCGCCAGGGTGAAGCCGCGGAATCCGGTGGAGTGCGCCTCGGACGCCCGCAGGCTTATGTACGTGTCCACGCCGAAGGCGCTGTAGAAGCGGCGAGCGGCCTCGAGGTCGGCCACCTCAAGAGTGACGGACGCAAGGGACGTGACGGCTGCGGTGGAAGCTGTGGTTGCCATGACCATCACGCTAGGGGCTGTGCCGAGGCCGGTGCTTCTCGATTCCTGACCGGTCTCGAGACCAGCTTCGCCACGCACGCCGGCATCCCCTCCACCGTGATCGCCGGCCCCGCATCACGGGCCGCACCCGCAGCATCGGAACGGTCGGCCACCACAGGGCCGGACGATGCAGTCAGGACGAGGCCATCGCCGAACGTTCGGGCAGTTCAGTGACCGCGCGCGGGCCCAAGTGCAGGGTGATTCGCAAGCTCGGGGCGCGAGTTCGGTTCTCGTCGCCCGCTCCGGGCCCGACGGACGACGACCGCTCGGCGGGAACGCCGGTTCGCGTCAGGGGCCTGCCGCGGTCACGGGCCGGCGCTACCGAAGGGCCGATTCAAGGAGCAGTTCGCTCAGGTCCGACGGCATGGTGATCATGCAGTCGTGTCCGGTCGGCAGTTCCCGTATCCGCGCCGGCGAGCCGTTGGGCTGTGTCGCGGGGACGGGCCGCCGCACGATGCCTTCCGGCTCCGCGCCGACACAGTGGATGTGCGTACGCGGAACCGAGTCCACGGCAGGGTTGTCCAGCCGGGCCGGTTGCTGCAGGCAGCGCACCGGCTGGTCGGAGAGCGTCGCACGCAGCCACGCCATGTCCGCCGGGTCGGTGACCCCGAACAGGCCGAGGGGCGGCGGCAGCTCGGGCAGCGGCGGGATGCGCCAGGTGTTGCCGGACCCGGCGGCCAGGTCGATCAGGTTCTGGGTCATGGGCTGCACGTCGACGGCGGTCTCGCCGTGCTCCGGGACCATCGCGTCCAGGTAGACCAGATGCGCGATCCGTTCCGGTACCTCGTTGGCCACGGACGAGACGACCAGCCCCGCGTAGCTGTGGCCCACGAGCACCACCTCGGTCAGGTCCTCCTCGTGGATCAGCTTCACGATGTCCTCGACGTGCGTGTCCAGGCCCACCTCCGGGCCGAGCAGGTGCGCCTTGTCGCCGTAGCCGGTCAGTGAGGGCGCGAACACGCGGTGTCCGGCCGACTCCAGCAGCGGGACCACTCGATCCCAGCACCGGCCGCTGTGCCAGGCACCGTGTACCAGCAGAAAAGTTGGCATGGGGGAAAGTTCTTCCTCTTCGGGGCATGTAGGCACGAGAAATCAGGCGGTTCCTGTTCGTGCCTCAGTACTCTTCAGGAACCGAAATCATCGTGCTGCACCTGCCGTACCCGATCAATACGGCACATTGAGGTGCCCCGGTTCTCTGGAGGTAACCATGAACGGCACAGAGGGCGGCGCGTCCCGGGCGGCACTGCCGGAGGACCCGTGCCAGGTCCGTGAAGTGCTCGGCATCGTCGGCGACAAGTGGTCGCTGCTGATCGTGCGCCACCTCAGCGAGGGGCCGCGCCGCTTCTCCGAACTCAAGCGGGCCGTCGACGGGATCAGCCAGCGCATGCTCACCGTCACCCTGCGCGGCCTGGAACGCGACGGGATCCTCACACGGACGGTGCGCAGTGTCATGCCACCGCACGTCAGTTACGAACTCACTCCGATAGGCAGGGCCCTCCGCGGAGCCACCGCCCCCCTGCTGGAGTGGAGCATCACGCACCTGACACACATCGACGCCGCCCGCGCCGAGTACG
>NZ_JAELVH010000156.1 GCF_019399235.1 Streptomyces poriferorum
GTGGAGCGATATCGCTCCACGGCCGTCGTGCTGTCCCGGCTCAGGGAGAGCGTCAGGCCCAGGCCGCGACCATGTAGCCCACGCCGTACGGCGCGTCGTCGTAGAGCAGCCGCCCGTCCAGCCCGGCCCCCTCGGCCGCCCCCGCGAGCACCTGCCAGGGCGCACGGCCCGCAGCCTTGAGTTCGTACGCCAGCGCCTCGTCCAGCGCGATCAGCGCACCCGTGTCGGCCGCCCCCAGCGCCCGCGAGGCCTCCGCGTCGAACCCGGCGGCGCGCTCGTCCAGGTAGCCGGGCGACTTCACGGTGCGGCAGGCACTGCCGTCGCCCATCACCAGCAGCGCGACCCGGTCCGCGCGGTCGGCCAGGGCGCGCCCCGCCTCCGTGCAGCGGGCGGTCTCCAGCGGCTCTCCGACACCGAGCGCCTCGACCGGGGTGCCCGCCCATCCGGTACGGGCCAGCAGCCACGCGCCGACCGCGAGCGACGGCGCGAGCGGGCGCTCCGCGACCGCGGCGCTTCCCACGTCTCGCCCCAGCCGTACGCCGAGGTCCACACCGAACTCCTGGAAGCCGCCCGTGGCCCCTTCGGGGTGCGTACCGCGGCCCGCGGGACCGGCTGGACCGATCACGATCAGCAGATCGGGCCGGGAGGCCGCGAGCACCCCCAGGGCATCGGTGCACGCGGTCCTGGCTCCATCGAGCTCTGGCGCGGCACCGGCGGCGACCTCGGGGACCAGCAGCGGCGGGCAGGGGCAGACTGCGGCGGCGACAAGCATGAGGGGCAGCGTACTGGCCCGCCGCGGGCGTACCGCGCGGGGACCGTACAGCGCCGTCAGTCGCAGCCGCAGCCCGGTGCCGAGGCGGCGGGCAGCGGCGCCGGGGCGCCGATCCCGGGCAGGCCCAGCATGACGCCGACGGGCTTGGCGGCCGCGGCGGCGGTGCGCTTCTCCCAGGCGTCCCCCGAGCGGGTCCGCCGCACCCCGAGGGGCGCACCCTCGGCCAGCAGGTGGTGCGGGGCGGCGTAGCTGATCTCGACGGTCACCACATCGCCGGGCCGGACGTCCTGGTCCGGCTTGGTGAAGTGGACCAGGCGGTTGTCGGGGGCGCGGCCGGACAGCCGGTGGGTCGCGCCGTCCTTGCGGCCCTCGCCCTCCGCGACCATAACGTCCAGGGTGCGGCCGACCTGCTTCTTGTTCTCCGACCAGGAGATGTCCTCCTGGAGGGCGGACAGGCGCATGTAGCGCTCCTGGACGACCTCCTTGGGGATCTGCCCGTCCATGTCGGCGGCGGGGGTTCCGGGGCGCTTGGAGTACTGGAAGGTGAAGGCGTTGGCGAAGCGCGCCTCGCGGACCGCGTGCATGGTCTGCTCGAAGTCCTCCTCGGTCTCCCCGGGGAAGCCGACGATGATGTCGGTGGAGATCGCGGCGTCCGGCATCGCGGCCCGCACCTTGTCGATGATGCCGAGGAAGCGTTCCTGCCGGTACGAGCGCCGCATCGCCTTCAGAACCGTGTCCGATCCGGACTGCATCGGCATGTGGAGCTGCGGCATCACGTTCGGTGTCTCGGCCATGGCCGCGATCACGTCGTCGGTGAAGTCGCGCGGGTGCGGCGAGGTGAAGCGGACCCGCTCCAGTCCCTCGATCCGCCCGCAGGCGCGCAGCAGCTTGGAGAAGGCCTCGCGGTCGCCGATGTCGGAGCCGTACGCGTTCACGTTCTGGCCGAGCAGGGTGATCTCGGAGACGCCCTCGGCGACCAGTGCCTCGATCTCGGCGAGGATGTCGCCGGTCCGGCGGTCCTTCTCCTTGCCGCGCAGCGCCGGAACGATGCAGAAGGTGCAGGTGTTGTTGCAGCCGACGGAGATCGAGACCCACGCCGCGTACGCGGACTCGCGGCGGGTGGGAAGTGTCGAGGGGAACGCCTCCAGGGACTCGGCGATCTCGATCTGCGCCTCCTCCTGGATCCGGGCGCGCTCCAGCAGCACGGGCAGCTTGCCGATGTTGTGCGTACCGAAGACGACGTCGACCCAGGGCGCCCGCTGGACGATGGTGTCGCGGTCCTTCTGTGCGAGGCAGCCGCCGACCGCGATCTGCATCCCGGGGCGCTTCGTCTTCATCGGTGCGAGCCGGCCGAGGTTGCCGTAGAGCTTGTTGTCGGCGTTCTCGCGCACCGCGCAGGTGTTGAAGACGACGACGTCGGCGTCACCGTCGGATCCCTCGGGCGCCCGTACGTAGCCGGCGTCCTCCAGGAGTCCCGACAGCCGCTCGGAGTCGTGGACGTTCATCTGGCACCCGTAGGTGCGCACCTCATAGCTTTTTCTGACGTCCACTGCTTCGCTCCGGTTGCCGCTGCTCATGCCACAAGGGTAGGCGCTGCACGGACACCTCCCGCCGCGGGCGGCGTGCGGACCGCGCACCCGCCGCCGCGGCGGGCTGTGAGATCCGACGGCACCCCTGGCCAGGGCCGGGAACCACCTGGCAGGATCGCCGCCATGCTCCCGGCTTTGTCCCGAATCGGCCGGCGTCGCTCCCTGCGGGCGGGCGCCGCCGCCGTCGTCGTGCTCGGACTCCTGCTCTGGTGGCTGCTCCCCCTCGGGAATCCGGCGCCGAACGGGACTCTGACGTTCAGCACGGGGGTGCGCAGCGGCGTCTACCAGCGGTACGGCGAGCGGCTGGAGGGCGCGCTCGCCAAGGATCTTCCCGAGGTGTCGATACGGCTCCAGACCAGCGAGGGCTCGCAGCAGAACATCGCCCGGGTCGCGACGGGCAAGGCCGACTTCACCATCGCGACCACCGACGCCGTCGCCACGTATCTGCGGGACCGCAAGCCGGGTGCCGACCGGCTGCGCGGCTGTGTCCGCCTGTACGACGACTACATACAGCTGGTCGTGGAGCGCGGCTCGGACATCCGCAGGGTGGCGGATCTGCGGGGCAAGACGGTCGCGGTCGGGCAGCCGGGTTCGGGGGTGCGGCTGGTGGCCGACCGGCTGATGACGGCTGCGGGCCTGGATCCCGTCGCCGACGTGACGGCCGTGCCCGTGGGCATCGACACGATGCCGAAGCTGCTGGAGGACGGCCGGCTGGACGCGTTCTTCTGGTCCGGCGGACTGCCGACCACCGCGGTCGCGGATCTCTCCGCCCGGTTCTCGATCCGGCTGGTTCCGCTGGAGGACCCGCTCATCAGACAGCTCCAGGCGGCCGGCGGGTCCACCCGGTTCTACCGCTCGGCCGTGATGCCGGCCGACGCCTACCGCGACGCCCAGCAGGGACAGGCCGTTCCCACGGTGGCGGTCGCCAATGTGCTGGTGACGACGGACCGCACCAGCGCCGCGATGACGGAGGCGTTCACGCGCACCGTGATCGACAGCAGGGACCGGATCGGCCGCGAGGTGCACGCCGCGCAGCTGGTGGACCTGCGGACGGCGATCTACACGGATCCGCTGCCGCTGCACGAGGGCGCCAAGCGCTACTACCGGTCGGTCAAGCCCTGAGGGCCCACCATCGCCCGGTCAAGCCCTGAAGGCCCACCACAGCTCGGTCAGGCCCTGGGACCGGGGGCCCTTCGTCCCCGCGTCCCGGCGGGCCCGCTTCTCAGCCCTGGGGGCCGTTGCGCGGGACCGAGACCGTCACGCGCAGCCCGTGCGGTTCGTTCCGCGTGCAGGACAGCGCGCCGTCGCTCGCGGCGAGCAGCGCCTTGGAGATGGAGAGTCCGAGCCCTGATCCCCGCACGTTCTGATGCTGGGAGCTGCGCCAGAACCGGTCGCCCACGCGCTCCATCTCCTGCTCGGTGAGCCCCGGTCCGCCGTCCGCGACGACGACGGTGACACACGCGCTGTCGGAGGCGACCGTGACCCGGACCTCCTCGTCCCGCGGGGTGAACTTGAGGGCGTTGTCGATGATCGCGTCCAGTGCGCTGGACAGGGCGATGGGGTCCGCCCACGCGGTGACGGCCCCCATGCCGTCCGCCCGCAGCCGTACGCCCCTCTCCTCGGCCACCGGCCGCCAGGAGGCGACCCGTTCGGCACTGAGGGCGCCGATGTCAGTGAGCTGCAGATCGGCGTCGGCGTGCTCGGCCAGCGCCAGGTCGAGCAGGTCGTCCAGAACCTGGCCGAGGCGCTTGCCCTCCGTACGCACGGAGGCGATCTCCTCGTTTCCCTCGGGGAGTTCGAGAGCGAGCAGCTCGATCCGCAGCAGCAGGGCGGCCAAGGGGTTGCGCAACTGGTGCGAGGCGTCGGCCACGAAGGCCCGCTGCTGCTCCAGCACGTCCTCGACGTTGTCGGCCATCTCGTTGAACGAACGGGCCAGGCGCCTGAGTTCCGGGGGCCCGCCGGAGGCGGCCACCCGGGACCGCATGCGCCCGATGGCGATGTCGTGGGCGGCGGCGTCGAGTGTCCGTACGGGGAGCAGTACCCAGCCGGTGAGCCGGTTCGCGGCACCGACGGCCACCAGCATCGCGATGACCTCCCCCGCGGCGATCACCAGCCAGCCGCGGAGCGTTGCGGCGCGCATCTGGTCGGTGGGTGAGTCGATGACGACGACGGCGATCACGTCGCCGTCCCGCACGACGGGCGAGGCGACGACCACCCGGCCGTCCTGCCAGGGCCAGACCTGGGGCGGGTCGTGGCTGCGACGGCCGAGCAGCGCCTCCTTGAACGCCTCGCGGCCCTCGCCCTCGTCGGGCAGCCGCCAGGACGCGGGCGCCTTGGCCATGGCGGTGTCGTCGCGGTAGAAGACACCGGCCCGGATGCCGTACACGGCGTCGTACGTCGCCAGCTCGCCCTGGAGTGTGCGGCGCCGTTCGTCGTAGCCGCTGGTGCGTTCGGTGATGAACTGGGCGAGGGCGGCGAAGCGTGCCGTGTCGTCGATCCGGTCGATCACGACGCCCTGTTGCCGGGCCGCGGCCACGCTGACGGCCAGCGGGAAGCCGAGGGCGAGCAGGACGCCCGCCATGAGGACGATGAGCAGCGGGAGCAGCCGGGTGCGCAACGGGAACGTACGCCTCTACGCGGACGGCGCGACGAGTCGGTAGCCGACCCCGCGCACGGTCTCGATCAGGGCGGGCAGCCGCAGCTTGGAGCGCAGGGAGGCGACATGCACCTCCAGGGTGCGGCCCGTCCCCTCCCAGCTCGTACGCCACACCTCGCTGATGATCTGTTCCCGGCGGAACACCACGCCGGGCCGCTGGGCGAGCAGCGCGAGGAGGTCGAACTCCTTGCGGGTGAGCTGGACCTCGCTCCCGTCGACGCTGACCCGGCGGGTCGGCAGCTCGATGTGCACATGTCCCAGGCGGAGCGCGGCGAGGGGCGTGGGCGCGGTGTCTTCGGGGCCCGTCTTGCGCCGGCTGACGGCGTGGATGCGGGCGAGGAGCTCACCGGTGTCGTACGGCTTGGTCACGTAGTCGTCGGCGCCGAGGTTGAGCCCGTGGATCCGTGAGCGGACGTCGGCCCGCGCGGTCACCATGATCACGGGTACGGAGCTGCGCTTGCGGATCTTCCCGCACACCTCGTAGCCGTCCTGGTCGGGCAGACCGAGGTCGAGGAGTACGACACCGAAGGGTTCGGTCTCGGTCGGCAGGAGCGCCTGGAGTGCCTCCTCGCCGCTGCGGGCGTGGACGACCTGGAAGCCGTGCCGGGCGAGGATCGCGGACAGGGCGGCGGCGACGTGGTTGTCGTCCTCGACGAGCAGCAGTCTCATGGCCCCCTCTTCCTCCTCGTGCGCAGTGTCCGTACGGTCGCGTACGCCCCCCGTTACTTCCCCGTACCGGGGCGTTTCACGTCAGGGTGTACCAGAGCATCCACCCCGATGACGGGGGGCCAGTCAAGTGCCCGCCTGTTGCATCCAGGTTTCCGTTATGCACCCGGTACGCCCCGGGGCGCAGAAAGGCGCCCCGTTCACACGGAGTGTCCGGTTGCAGCCGGATCGTTATGCTCAATTTCCGCTCAGATGTAATGACGCTGGTAGCACTGCGTCACTAAGGTCCTTCCCAACCGAGGAGGACGGAGCATTAAGCCGATGAGCGGAGTTTCAGTGACCAAGGGCGCCGAGGACGCTGCACCCGCGGCCGGCGACGACCTGGTCGTGCTGAGCAACGTCAACAAGCACTTCGGCGCGCTGCATGTGCTCCAGGACATCGACCTGACGATCGCCCGCGGCGAGGTCGTGGTCGTCATCGGGCCTTCCGGGTCCGGGAAGTCCACGCTGTGCCGCACGATCAACCGCTTGGAGACGATCGACTCGGGCGCGATCTCGATCGACGGGAAGCCGTTGCCCGCGGAGGGCAAGGAGCTGGCAAGGCTGCGTGCCGACGTCGGCATGGTCTTCCAGTCGTTCAATCTCTTCGCGCACAAGACGGTGCTCGAGAACGTGACGCTCGGCCAGCTCAAGGTCCGCAAGACGGACAAGAAGGCTGCCGAGGACAAGGCGCGTTCACTGCTCGACCGGGTGGGCGTCGGAACCCAGGCCGACAAGTACCCCTCCCAGCT
Organism: Streptomyces poriferorum; assembly: GCF_019399235.1. Classification (GTDB taxonomy): domain Bacteria; phylum Actinomycetota; class Actinomycetes; order Streptomycetales; family Streptomycetaceae; genus Streptomyces; species Streptomyces poriferorum. The sequence goes on from NZ_JAELVH010000156.1 coordinate 6,475, forward strand.
CTCCGGTGGCCAGCAGCAACGTGTGGCGATCGCGCGGGCGTTGGCGATGGACCCGAAGGTCATGCTCTTCGACGAGCCGACCTCCGCGCTCGACCCGGAGATGATCAACGAGGTGCTGGAGGTCATGCAGCAGCTCGCCCGCGACGGCATGACCATGGTCGTCGTCACCCACGAGATGGGCTTCGCCCGCTCCGCGGCCAACCGCGTCGTCTTCATGGCGGACGGAAAGATCGTCGAAGAGGCCACGCCCGACCAGTTCTTCAGCAACCCGCGCAGTGACCGGGCCAAGGACTTCCTGTCGAAGATCCTTCACCACTGATGGAGCCTTCGGCGCCGGTCTCCGGACCGGCCGATCACTCACATCGCGTCAACTCTAGGGAATTTCACCATGCAGCTTCGTAAGGTCACCGCCGCCTCGGCCGCCGTGCTCGCCCTCGCCCTGACCGCCACCGCCTGTGGTTCCGACGACAAGGACGACGCGTCCGGTTCGGGCGGCGGCAAGAAGATCACCATCGGTATCAAGATCGACCAGCCGGGTATCGGCCTGAAGACCCCGGACGGCAAGTACACCGGTTTCGACGTCGATGTCGCCACGTACGTCGCCAAGGAACTGGGCTACGACGCCGCGGACATCACGTTCAAGGAGACCAAGAGCGCCGACCGTGAGACGTCGATCGAGCGCGGTGACGTGAAGTTCATCGCCGCGTCCTACTCGATCAACGACGAGCGTCTGCAGAAGGTCGACTTCGCGGGTCCGTACCTCCTCGCCCACCAGGACATCCTGGTCCGCGCGGACGACTCCTCGATCAAGTCGCCCGAGGACCTGAACAACAAGAAGCTCTGCTCCGTGGCCGGCTCGACCTCGGCGCAGAACGTCCACGACAAGCTGGCCCCGAAGGCTCAGCTCCAGGAGTACGGCGGCTACTCGGAGTGCCTGACCGGCCTGGAGAACAAGGCTGTTGACGCGCTGACCACGGACGACAGCATCCTGGCCGGCTATGCCTCGCAGGACGCCAACAAGGGCAAGTTCAAGCTGGCCGGCTTCAAGATGACCAACGAGAACTACGGCATCGGCCTGAAGAAGGGCGACGCCGACCTCAAGAAGAAGATCAACGACGCGCTCACCAAGATGGTCTCGGACGGTTCGTGGAAGAAGGCCGTGGACGCCAACTTCGGTCCGGCGGGCTACAAGAACGAAGAGGCGCCGAAGATCGGCGACATCGTCAAGTGAAGCAGGGCTGACCGGGCGCGCCGTCACTGACGGCGGCGCGCCATGCCCTCCTACACGCGGAAGCGCGGGAGATCGTGTTCGACTTTCTTGAAGGTTACGACCTGCTTGGGGCGTTCTGGGTGACGGTGCAGCTCACCGTCTACTCCGCCCTCGGCTCCCTCATATGGGGAACGCTGCTGGCCGGCATGAAGGTCAGCCCGGTCCCCCTGATGCGCGGTTTCGCGACCGGCTACGTCAACGTGGTCCGGAACATTCCGTTGACCGTGATCATTCTCTTCGCCTCGCTGGGCCTGTTCCAGACGCTCAGCATCAGTCTGGGCGCAAGCGACTTCACGGACATCAACTTCAGGCTCGCGGTGCTCTCGCTGAGCGCCTACACCGCCGCCTTCGTGTGCGAAGCACTACGATCCGGTATCAACACGGTGCCGGTCGGCCAGGCCGAAGCCGCACGCGCCCTCGGCCTGAGCTTCACCCAGATACTGCGGCTGATCATCCTCCCGCAGGCATTCCGATCGGTCGTCAATCCGCTCTCCAACGTGCTGATCGCGCTGACGAAGAACACCACGGTCGCCGCCGCGATCGGAGTGGCGGAGGCCTCGTACCTGATGAAGGGCATGATCGAGAACGAAGCACAGCTGCTTCTGATCTCGGCCGTCTTCGCCTTCGGCTTCATCGTTCTGACCCTCCCGACCGGCCTCATCCTCGGCTGGGTGAGCAAGAAGGTGGCGGTGAAGCGATGACCTCGGTCCTGTACGACGCCCAGGGGCCGCGCGCCAAGCGTAGGAACGTCCTCTACACCGTCCTGTTCGTGCTGGGCGCGGCAGCCGTGGTGTGGTGGGTGTACGACGGTCTCACCTCCAAGCACCAGCTCGACTGGGTCAAATGGAAGCCGTTCTTCACCAGCTCCCAGCCGTGGGAGACGTTCCTCTGGCCCGGGCTCCAGAACACGCTCAAGGCGGCGTTCTTCGCTCTGATCATCGCGCTTCCGCTGGGCGCCCTGTTCGGAATCGGGCGGCTCTCGGACCACCGGTGGGTGCGGGGGCCGGCGGGCGTGGTCGTGGAGTTCTTCCGCGCCATTCCGGTGCTGATCCTGATGCTCATCGCGAACCAGGCGTACTTCGAGTACACCGAGCTCGACCCTGACACCCGCCTGCTGTATGCCGTGATCACTGGGCTGGTGCTCTACAACGCCTCGGTGCTCGCCGAGATCGTGCGGGCCGGCATCCTGACGCTCCCCTCGGGGCAGACGGACGCGGCCAAGGCGATCGGCATGCGCAAGGGCCAGACCATGGTCTTCGTGCTGCTGCCGCAGGCGGTGACCGCGATGCTGCCCGCGATCGTCAGCCAGATCGTGGTGATCGTGAAGGACACTGCCCTCGGTGGCGCGGTGCTCGCCTTCCCGGAGCTGCTGGCCTCGGTCCGGCCGATGGCCGCGAACTACGGTGCCAACACCATCGCGTGTTTCACGATCATCGCCGTGATCTACCTCGCGCTGAACTTCGCCCTCACCTCGTTCGCGAGTTGGCTGGAGCAGCGGCTCCGGCGCGCGAAGAAGAGCACGGGCGCCATCGTGGGCACCGGCCCCGGGGGCGACCTGGAGACGATCGATGCGCCGTCGCTCAAAATCGATGGCGAACGCGCCGTCTGACGACTCGTCGACAGACGCCCGCGAGGGGCGGTGGCACACCTGCCACCGCCCCTCGCCGCGTTCCGGTGTCACTTGACGCGCGCACCCCCAGTAGGTTGCATACGTTCTGTGATCGCGCCCCGAGCCTCCGCCGCCGCATCTCCCTCGACGCCGCCCTCCGCCTCAGGAGCCGTCCCGGCCCCCTGCCTCCTCCCGTGCGCCTCCACGCGTCCGACCACAGGTGTTCCGGGGGCCGCGCCGTGGACCCGGTGATCGTCGTCGGTGCCGGGCCGGTCGGCCTGGTGCTGTCGCTCGCCCTCGCGGCGCAGGGTGTGCCGTCCGTGCTCCTCGACGAGGACCCGGGCAAGGACGAGACACGTCCGGCCCGCACGGTCGTGCTGCGCGAGGACACCGCCGACCTGGTGGAGCGGCTCGGCTGCAAGACGCTCCAGGACGAGGGCCTGCGCTGGACCGGCTGGCGGTCCGTACGGCGCCGGCAGCTGGTGCGCGAGCTCCCGCTCGGCGTGTGTGCGCCCGACGGCGACCGGCCTGCCGCCCCCGTCCACGTACCGCAGCACGCGCTGGTACGTGGGCTGCGGGACGCCGTCGCCGCGCAGGAACTCGTGCAGACGGCGCGACTCAGCCGCATCGACACACTGGAGCAGGACGCCGACGGGGTCACCGTCCACACGCGCGAGCCCGGCGCGACCTGGTGGCGCGGGAGTTACCTGGTCGGCTGCGACGGCGCCCGGTCCACCGTGCGCAAGCTCCTCGACATCCGGTTCCCGGGGCGTACGGCGGTGGAACGGCATGCCGTCGCCGCGCTGCGCACCGAGCTGCCCTGGCCCGGCGAGGCCGTGCTGCACCGCCTGCCGCCCTGGCGCACCGGTGGCGCCGAAGTCACCGCGCGGCCGCTCCCGGACGGTGTCTGGCGGCTGGACTGGCTCCTTCCGCCGCGCGGCGAACTCGTCACGCCGGACGCCCTCGTCACCCGGGTAAGGGACACCCTGGCGGGCTGGTGCGGCGAGACGCCCCCGTACGAACTGCTGGACACCGGCGTCTACACGCTCCACCACCGGCTCGCCCGGCGCTGGCGGGTGAAGCGGGCCTTCCTCGCCGGGGACGCCGCGCATCTGCTCGGTGCCCTCGGTACCCAGGGGCTCGACGAGGGGCTGCGGGACGCCGAGAACCTGGCGTGGAAGCTGGCGCTGGCCTGGCACCACGGCGCGTCCGAGGTACTCCTCGACAGCTACCAGGCCGAGCGCCGGGCCGCCGTCGCCTCCCGTCTGCGCGCCGCCGACCAGTCGCTGCCGATACTGCGGGGCGGCGGGGGTCTGCGGACCCTGGTCCCAGGGAGCGCACGGGGGCACGACTCGCTGCTCACCGACGGACATCTGGGCTGCGGCCCACTCGGTGCGCCCCCGTCCTACTCCCATTCACCCCTTGCGCCCCCACGCGCCGAGGCGCACACCTCGGTGGGTACGCCCCCCGGTGCGCCGGTCGCCGATGTGCGGGTCACCGCGCCCGACGGAACGCCCGTACGGCTCCGGGAGCGGCTGGGGCAGGGGCATCTGCTCGTGCTGCTCGTCGCGCCGGGCACCGGGGTCTGGGACCGGCGGCACTGGATGCGGGCCGGGGTCATGCCCCGGCTCGTCGAGACGGTCGACGGCCTCCCGGTGAAGGCCGAGCTCCTGGTCGCCGAGAGTTACCCGGGTGCGTCCGCGCACACCGTGCTGCTCATCAGGCCGGACGGCCATCTCGTGGAGTCGTTCGGCGGCGTCCGGCCGGCGGAGCTCCTCGCGGCGGCGGACGCGGCGCGCGGCGGCGCGGCCCTCACCTCCGTACGCTCCGGCCGGACCGCAGACGTCAATTGACCGACGCAGGCGCACATGGTCTACTCCGGAACATGACCGACACCGATGTGCGCCTGTGGCGGAGGGTCCATATGGACCTGCTCCGCTATGCGGGCTGCGTGTGTCGCCCGTCCTGCTGAATCGCCTTCTCCTGCTCCGCCGCGCGCGGTGACGTGCGGCAGGGGCATCCACGCGAACTCTCAGGACGGTCCCTGTGTCTGCCTCTCCCTCCCCTGCCGTGCCCGTAGGTACGTCCGCCGGCCCGACCGCCGCCGAACTGCTCGACTTCGTCCGCCGTACCGCCGCCGACACCGCACTCATCGCCTCGCTCCCCCTCGACCCCGAGGGCCGTACCTGGATCCGGCTGGACGGGCCCGGGGGCAGTGAGGCCTGGCTGATCGGCTGGCCCCCCGGCACCGGCACCGGCTGGCACGACCACGCCGACTCGATCGGCGCCTTCCTCACCGCGGCCGGCACGCTGAAGGAGCACTCGCTCGCGGCGCGGCTGCCCACCGACGGCTGGAAGACCCTGGAACTGGCTGAGGACATCGACCGGTCAAGGGAGTTGACGTCGGGTCAGGGCAAGGCGTTCGGCCGGCACCACGTCCACGAGGTGCTGAACGAGTCCGCCGTGGAGCACGCCGTATCCGTCCACGCGTACTACCCGCCGCTGCCGCAGATCCGGCGCTACAGCCGCACCGGCGCGGTGCTCCGCCTTGAGCAGACCGAACGCCCGGAGGACTGGCAGTGAGCGACGAACAGCACGACGACGGCGACGCCCCGCTCGGCATCGATCAACTGCTGGAGCGGGTGCGGGCCGGATACCAGCGGCTCGGACCGCAGGACGCGAAGGCGGCCGCCGAGGACGGCGCGCTGCTCGTGGACATCCGCTACGCGGAACTGCGGGCGCGGGACGGGCTGATCCCGGGGGCCCTGGTCGTCGAACGCAACGAACTGGAATGGCGGCTGGACCCACTGGGAAGCCATCGCGCGGCGGAGGCCGTGAGCCACGGTCTGCGCGTGGTGGTGATCTGCAACGAGGGGTACGCGTCGAGCCTCGCCGCCGAATCGCTGCACCGGCTCGGGCTGTACCGCGCGACGGACCTGGTCGGCGGCTTCCAGGCCTGGCGCGCGGCGGGGCTCCCGGTCGAGGTGTGACCGACTGCCCCGGGCCCGGTCCCGGGGGGCCGCGTCGGCCCGGGGCAGTCGGTCACCGGCTCGTGACGGCCTCCACCGGGCGGGTCTTCAGCGTCAGCCTGCCGGGCAACGCCGTGGCGATCAGGGCGAGCACGGCCGCGGCGCCCACCGCCGTCGCGTACACCAGCGGCACCACTGTGGGCGCCGCGCCGCCCGTCATGCCGATGCTGAAGGCGGTCAGTACGGCGAGCGCGATACCGGTGCCGAGGACTGTGGCGACGGCCAGGACCGAAAGCGTCTCGATACGCAGCATCCGCAGCACCTGGCGGCGGGTCGCCCCGGCCAGTCTCAGGAGCGCGAACTCCTTGAGCCGTTCGGAGACCGACATGGCGAGCGTGTTGACGACGGCGATGGCGGTGAAGGCCAGGACCAGTCCCATGGCCAGCAGGTTGACCTCGGCGTTCTCCTGCCGGCGGTCCGCCTGGAGCCGGTCGGCGGTCTCCGGGGCGACGACGGCGACTCCCGGGAAACTCCGCAGCGCGGCCGTCAGTTCGCTGCGGCTCGCGTCCCCTGCGACCAGGACGGTCGCGGCGAGGGGATTGTCCATGTGACGGGCCAGCAGGTCGTGCGGCAGCGTCAGATCGCCGAAGCCCAGCCCGCGGCGGTAGACGGCCGCGACCGTGAGGGTGGCTGGGGTGCCGTCGCCCAGGTGCAGCTTCAGTTCGCTGCCGGGGCGCAGGCCCAGTTGATCGGCGGCCAGTTCACTGATGGCGGCGGAGCGGGAGTCCGCGCCGAACGCGGCGATCGAACCGCGCGTCACGCCGGGGTCCCAGGTGCGGGCGAGACCTGCTGTCGTGACTCCCTGGGCCTGGTACTTGGCGAGCCCGACCCGGACGGTGGTGCGGACCACCTCCGTGGCGGCGGTGACTCCGGGCGTCCTGCGCACGGCCTCGGCGGCTTCCGACGGCACGCCGGGACCCTGCGCGCCCAGCACCCAGGTGGCGCGGGTGCCCTCACGGGCCTGGGCCAGGGCGGCGTCGCCGAGGGTCGGCTGGGCGAAGAGAACCGTGCAGGTCATGCCGATGAGCAGGGTGAGCGGGGTGACGACGGAGGCCATCCGGGTGGAGTTCCCGCGGATGTTCGCGGTGGCCAGGATGCCGACGTGTCCGGCCGCCCGGTTCACGCCCGCCAGGAGGAACGCGGCCGCCCGGACCAGGAGCGGGCCGAGCAGCGACACCGCCGTGGCCAGCACCACCACGGCCAGGAACGTGACCGGGGTCGAGGCGGCCTCGGTGTGCAGGATGCCCAGCACCGCGACCAGCACCCCGCCGCCGATGAGCAGGACCAGACCGGCGGCGATCCGGCCCCGCGCCGGACGGCGGCGCTCGACGGCGGACTCGGCCATGGCCTCGGCTGGGCGGAGGCGGGCGATACGACGGCCGGAGATGCGGGCCGCGACCCTGGCGCCGAGGAGGGTGACGGCGAGCGCGGCACAGGCGGGAAGTATTCCGGCTGTCCGCTCCAGCGTCGCCGGAACCACACCCATGTCGATGAATCGACTGTGCAGCCAGGCGGCCAGCGGCAGCCCGGCCAGGGCCCCCAGCACTCCGGCGGCGGCACCCACCAGCAGTGCCTCCCGGCCGAGCAGGCGGCGGATCTGCCGCGACGTGGCGGCGATCGTACGCAGCAGCGCGAGTTCGCGGTGGCGTTGCTGGATGGAGAGCGCGAAGGTCCCGACGACCACGAGTACCGCGACCAGCAGCGAGGTTCCGCCCATGGCCCCGCCCATCGAGACCAGCTTGACCCTCGCGGCCGCAGCATCCAGGAACTCGACCGGACCGCGTTCGTCGCCCGTCGAGACCTGGGCGCCGGTGCCGTTGAGGGCCTGCTCGACCCGCTGCTTCAGCCGGCCGGTGTCCGTACCGGCTGCGGGCAGCACACCCAGGGCGGAGACCTGGCCCGGGCGGGCGGCAAGGCGTTCGGCCTCCGCCCCGGAGAAGAACAGTGAGGTCTGCTGCCGCAGTTCGCCGGGTCCGCGCGGGGCCGCGATGCCGCTGACACGGTACGTACGAGGAGCCTGCGTGGACTGCACGGTGATCCGGTCCCCGGTGGTCAGGCCGGCCCGTTCGGCGAGGCCCCGGTCGATCACCACGTCGCCGGACGAGGCGGGGGCGCGGCCGGCGACGAGGGCGAACGGAGTGAGCGGGGCGGACTCCCAGGAGTGTCCGTACGAGGGCGTGTCGCCGTCTCCCTCGCGGGTGGGGCGGGAGGACGTATCGCCGCTCCCGCTCCCGCCCTCTGAACTCGCAGGCCGGGCCGACAACGGCTCGGCGAGAAAGGTCAGTTCGGGGACGACCGCTCGTACACCCTTCAGGGCGCGGAGTCGGTCGGCGATGGTGGCGGGCAACCAGGCACGCTCGGCGACGGGCTTGGCCTTGTGCTTGATCTTCGTCTTCCCGTTCCCCTTGTGCTTGACCGTGGTCCGGTGGACGTTCTGGTCGGCGGAGACGACGACCGGGGCAGCGGCGTAGCGCTCGGTGGCGATCCGTCCGCGCAGGCCGGTCTCCAGAAGAGTGCCGCAGGCGGTGACGAGAGCGGCGGCGCACATAAGGGCCAGCAGCGCGCCGAGGAATCCTCCTTTGCGGTCGCGGACCGTACGCAGGGCATAGCGCAGCATCATGACGCGTCCGTCTCTCTTCCGTTGTCGTCCGTGCGCGCGCCGCGGGGCTCACGGCGGTCAGTGGCGTCTTCGCCCGGCCCCGGGAAGGCCAGCAGCCGGGTGTGGACCGTGCGGGCGCCCGGCGGCGTCTCCTCTTCGGGGCGCTTGTAGCGGTTCATGAGGGCGATGTACTCCTCGAAGAACTGCTGGAGTTCGGGGAGGGTGAGCCGCAGGGAGCCACGTGAGTACGCGTGCGCGTCGGCCCACTCGTCGGCCCCCGCGCCGTCTCCGGCAGCCCCGCCGCCCCCGCTCTCGCGCTGGAGCCGTTCGAAGAGTGCGAGGTCCGCGGCGTACGCGTGACGGTTCAGCTCGTCCATGACGAGCCGCATCCCGGGTGTCCGGCGGGACGGAGGCGGGAACCGGCGGTCACCGGGCACGGCCCGCCACCATCGTGCCCGGCCTCCGCCCGGCGCCTGCGGCACGGTGTCGTCGACGAAGCCGTACCGGGCCAGTTCGCGCAGGTGGTAGCTGGTGGCCCCGGTGTTCAGGCCCAGGGCGCGGGCGAGGATCGCCGAGGTCGCGGGGCCGTGCAGGGTGAGGTGCTGAAGGATCTGCTGGCGTCGCGGCTGGGCGAGGGCCTTGAGGGCGGCCAGCTCGGTGATCTCGGTACCGCCGGGCTTCTCTGGCATGCGTCACACACTGCTCTGTGCACAGATGACTGTGCACTGGAGCGTTCCGGCGTCTTCGAAGGGGGGGTATCCCCCGTGCCGGGCTTCCCTCCTTGCCCGGCTTCCCCGCTTGCTGGGCTTCCCACTTGCCAGGCTTCCCCGGCCTTCCCACTTGCCGGGCTTCCCCGCTTGCCGGCTGCCGGCTTGCCCGCTCAGGGCTCCCCCGCTCAGGGCCTGCCCGTCCCACCGTTCCCAGGCACACACCGACTGGGCCGGGCCGACCGCTCGCCATCCCCGAAATGCGGTGCGACACACCCGTATGGCCTCGCTCCGGTGGAGCGAACCGCGGACCGGACGGACATTCGCCTCAACGGCGAGGTCCGCCACGGCATCGCCATCACGCCGCCACGGCATCGCTTCACCACCGCTACGACGGGGAGCCCGCACCCATGCCGACCACCGCCACCGCCCTCACTCCCGACGAACTCGACGCCCAGGCCGCTCGCCTCCATGACACGGAGGCCTGGCAGCGGATCGTCACGGGCTGGGACCTCACCGTCCCCGAACCCCCGGTGCCCGTCTCGCCCGGTGCCGAGCAGAACCGTCCCGCACCGTCGGGCGACTGGCGCGACCTGCTGTCCGTACCGGTGGATCAGCTCATCGCCGACACGGTGCGCGCACTGCCCGCGGCCCTGCCGCGCGAGCGACCCCTCCCCGGGCGTCTCGGTGCGATGCTGCCCGACCGGCTCCATGCCTGGCGGCGCATCGGACAGCCGGAGGTGCGGCCCTCCGTCCATCTCGCCCATGCCCGTCAGATCCTGACCGAATGGGGCTGGCAGAACACCCCGTACCGGCTCCGCAACGCCAGGGGCGCCCGGTGCGTCTGCGGCGCCATGCTCACGGCACATCGGCTGGGCTATGGGTCGGCCCACACCGTCGACCGGGCCGGCGCCTGGCTCATCTCCGAGCTCCGCACCCAGGGATGGACCGGGCTGATCGGGCCCTGGAACCGCTACCCGGGGCGCACCTCCGCGGACGCCCTCGCCCTGATCGACGCCACCATCAGCCGCGCGGCCCGCGCCGGGCAGTAACGGCACAGGGAGCGATGGCGATCAGGCTCAACAGGTGGCGCAGTTCTTGCCGTTTCCGCCGATGCCAGTGCCGCTGACAGCGCCACTGCCGTTTATGCCGCCGTTGCCGATGCCGTTGCTGCCGCCGCTACCGATGCCGATGCCGATGCCGTCAGAACGGTTCGTCCAGCCCTTCCGTGTCCTCGCCCTCTTCTTCCAGGGCCCGGCGCACTACGCGCAGGGCCATGCCCTCCCCGTACCCCTTGCGGGCGAGCATGCCCGCAAGCCGGCGAAGGCGCTTGTCGCGCTCCAGGCCCCGGGTCGACCGGAGCTTGCGCGCAACGAGCTCACGCGCCGTCTCCTCCTCCTGCTCGGAGTCGAGCTGCCCGACGGCCTCGTCGATCACGGCTGAGTCCACGCCCTTGGTCCGCAGCTCACGGACGAGCGCGCGGCGGGCCAGACCGCGTCCGTGGTGCCGGGATTCCACCCAGGCACCGGCGAACGCGGCATCGTCGATCAGCCCGACGTCCTCGAAGCGCGAGAGCACCTCTTCGGCCGCCTCGTCCGGGATCTCCCGCTTGCGGAGGGCGTCCGCGAGCTGCTTGCGCGTGCGCGGGGTCCCGGTGAGCAGTCGCAGACAGATATTGCGCGCCTGCTCGACCGGGTCCAGCGGTTCCCTCTTCTCGGCCCTCGACGAGGAGGGGGAACCGCCGTCCCTGGAACGGGAGCGGGAACGGCGCCCCGCCCCCTCACCGAATCCGGCGCCCGAGGCCGTGCTTCTCCCACGGCCGGCTCTGACGGCCGGCCTGTGGGAGACATCGGACTCGTGGTCGGATCCGGCCGCTTGCCCGTCGTCGAATTCTTGCCCCGAGGCGAATTCGGGACCGGGGCCCGCGCCGGAATCATCGGCACTGCCCGGCCACTCCGTACGACGCGTCACGGTCTAGCTCTTGGCCGCCGCCGTCTTGGCCGGCTTGGTCTTGCCGGCCGGAGCGGGCACCGACTTCGCCGCGCCGTCGGCCGGAGCCGCCGCGCCTGCAGCGTCCGCGCCGGGTTCGGCGGCGGGCTCGGCCTCGGGCCGGACTCCGACGCCCAGCTTCTCGAGGATCTTCTTCTCGATCTCGTCGGCGAGGTCGGGGTTGTCCTTGAGGAAGTTGCGGGCGTTCTCCTTGCCCTGGCCGAGCTGGTCGCCCTCGTACGTGTACCAGGCGCCGGCCTTGCGGACGAAGCCGTGCTCCACACCCATGTCGATCAGGCCGCCCTCGCGGCTGATGCCCTGGCCGTAGAGGATGTCGAACTCGGCCTGCTTGAACGGCGGCGCGACCTTGTTCTTGACGACCTTGACGCGGGTGCGGTTACCGACCGCGTCGGTACCGTCCTTGAGCGTCTCGATACGCCGGATGTCCAGTCGCACCGAGGCATAGAACTTCAGCGCCCGGCCACCGGTGGTGGTCTCCGGCGAGCCGAACATCACACCGATCTTCTCGCGGAGCTGGTTGATGAAGATCGCGGTGGTCTTGGACTGGTTGAGCGCGCTGGTGATCTTCCGCAGGGCCTGGCTCATGAGACGCGCCTGCAGACCCACGTGCGAGTCACCCATCTCGCCCTCGATCTCCGCGCGCGGCACGAGCGCCGCGACGGAGTCGATCACGATCAGGTCGAGCGCACCCGAGCGGACCAGCATGTCCACGATCTCGAGGGCCTGCTCACCGTTGTCCGGCTGGGACAGGATGAGGTTGTCGATGTCGACGCCGAGCTTCTTCGCGTACTCCGGGTCGAGCGCGTGCTCCGCGTCGATGAAGGCCACCTGGCCGCCGAGCTTCTGTGCGTTCGCCACGGCGTGCAGCGTCAGCGTCGTCTTACCGGAGGACTCCGGCCCGTACACCTCCACCACGCGGCCGCGCGGCAGACCGCCGACGCCGAGCGCCACGTCCAGCGCGGTGGACCCGGTGGGAATCACCTCGATGGGCTCGTTCGGCCGCTCACCTAGGCGCATCACCGCGCCCTTGCCGAATTGCCGTTCAATCTGTGCGAGTGCGGCGTCCAGCGCCTTCTCGCGGTCGGTTCCTGCCATGGGTTCCACCCGATTTGCTTGAGTCGATCGCTTCACGTCAAAGACGCTAACCCCTGCCACTGACAATGGGCCTCGACGTCCTCCCGGCCTGTGGACAACTCCACGGTCGAGCCCGGGAAAACCCGGCCGGAATCCCATGAGAATGGATGTTCGATTTTGGTGTCAAGCGCACCACGCCGCACCGGCTCGCCCTCAGGATAGCGCCCCTAAGTAGGGCATTCAGGAGAGAAGATCGCCTATGCGGCGCCTAGCCAGAATTTACGCAGATGGGGCAATGCGGGCGGGCCGCAGGGGCGCCGCGCCTCAGGAGCGCGGCTGCGGGTCCTGCGGCTCGTCGCCCTCCCCCTGGCCGCCCTCGGCCTCGGGGGCGTGCCAGATCCGGCGCAGCCGCACGGCCAACGGTTCACCACGCCGCCACTGATGGCGTCCGTGCACCCGGGGGTCGTCCGTGACGTCGTAGCGCTTCACGTAGGCGCCGAGGAAGGCCTGCAGCGTGGCGACGGCCGGAATGGCGATCAGCGCACCGACGGCACCCATCAGGGCCGTGCCGGCGATGACCGAGCCGAAGGCGACCGCCGGATGGATGTCCACGGTCTTCGAGGTCAGCTTGGGCTGCAGCACGTAGTTCTCGAACTGCTGGTACACCACGACGAATCCGAGGACCCACAGCGCGTACCAGGGGTCGACGGTGAACGCGATCAGCATCGGCAGGGCGCCCGCCAGATACGTACCGATCGTGGGGATGAACTGCGAGACGAGCCCCACCCATACCGCGAGCACCGGCGCGTACGGCACTCCCAGGGCCAGCAGCAGGATGTAGTGCGCGACTCCGGAGATGAGCGCCATCAGCCCGCGCGAGTAGAGGTACCCGCCCGTTTTGTCGACTGCGATCTCCCAGGCCCGCAGCACCTCGGCCTGGCGGGACGGAGGGAGGACGGAGCACAGCGCGCGGCGCAGCCGGGGGCCGTCGGCCGCGAAGTAGAACGAGAACAGGAAGATCGTCAGCAGCCGGAACAGGCCGCCGAGGACCGTGGTGGACACGTCAAGGACACCGCTCGCACTGTTCTGGACGTACTTCTGCAACCAGTCGGAGTGCAGCAGGCTGTCCTGCACCTCGACACGGGAGAGCTCTGTGCGGAAGGTCTGGTTGACCCAGTTGATCACCGAGTCGAGGTACTTCGGGAAGTCCTCCACCATGTCGACGATCTGGCCCGCGAGCATCGAGCTGAGCAGCACGACGAAGCCGGCGCCGGCGATCAGCACGCCGAGGAAGACCAGGAAGGTGGCGAAGCCCCGGCGTATGCCGCGGGCCGACATCCGGCTCACCGCGGGTTCGATCGCGAGCGCCAGGAAGAAGGCGATCAGCACATTGATCAAGAGACCGATGAGCTGGTCGAAGGCCCAGCTGCCGAGCCGGAAACAGGCGTAGAGCGCCAGCGCCAGCACCATGGCACGCGGCAGCCAGCCGGGCATGCGGGCGCGCCCGGCGCCGGACTGCGGGGGCGGCGGCGCGGTCGGCGGGACGGGCGGGTCGAGGGGCGGCTGGGTCTGAGCGGTCTCGTCTGTCGGTGCCACGGAGCAAGTCTCGCCTACCGCACGGACGCGCGGTCGCGCCCCCCGGCTCCGGCCAGGCCGCCGTACCGCCCCGAATCGCGCTTCAGCGCTTGTCCGCGGGGATGTCCACGGCCGTGCACACCCCACGCCAGACGTCCTTGGTCTCCCAACCCGCGTCCAGTGCCTGCCGCACTGTGCGCCCGCCGAGCTCGGCCATCACATGGTCGCGCGCGAAGGAGTCGGCGTACCCCGCGCCGAAGTGGTCCGCCATCCGTTCCCAGAAAATCGTCAACCGCATGCCACCAGTATCCCGCTCCTGAGAGTGCAGCCTGGCCGCCCGGCCTTACCGAGAGCGCTTGCCGTCCTACGGTCGGTGCATGGCTGGAACCGGAACAAGTCCCCTCAACCGTGCCGAGCAGTTCATCTGGCTCACGGCCCGCGTCCTGGAACAGCGGCGGTTCGCCCATCACTTCCTGAAAGGAAGTGCGGACGCCGTGGAGACAGCGCTCGCAGCGTTCCTCAACGAGGACGGCGGATACGGTCACGCGCTCGAACCCGATCTGCGAGGCCCTGTGAGTCAGCCGCTCCACACGGCACACGCGCTGAGCGTCCTCGACTCCATCGATCGCTGCGGCGGGCTCCGGGTGGAGCGGATCTGCCGATTCCTGACCGCCGTGTCCACCAAGGAGGGCGCCTTACCTGCTCTGCTCCCCTCGCAACGCGGTTACCCGGCCGCGCCGTTCATCCCGGTCGTCGACGACCCACCGGCCGAACTGCTGGTCACCGGGCCCGTCGTCGGGCTGCTCCACCGCAATTCGGTGTGGCACGCCTGGCTGTTCCGGGCGACGGACTTCTGCTGGGCGGCCGTCGACGCCCTGGAGGTGTCGCATCCCTACGAGATCGAGGCCGCGGTCGCTTTCCTCGACGGTGCGCCGGACCGGCCGCGGGCCGAGGCCGCTGCCGACCGGCTCGGGCGTCTGGTGCGCGACCAGCGGCTCGTCGCCCTGGACCCGGAGCGGCGTGCGGAGTACCCCGTGGCGCCCGGGTACGCGCCGGGTGAGCAGCACTTTCCGTACGACTACGCCCGCGCGCCCGAGTCGCTCGCCCGGCGCTGGTTCACCGACGCGGAGATGGATCGCGCGCTGGACCATCTTTCGGCCGGGCAGCAGCCGGACGGCGGCTGGCCCGTGGCCTGGCGGCAGTGGGCCCCGGGAACCGCTCTGGAGGGGCGCCCCCTGGTCACGCTCAGAGCCCTGCAGACGCTTCGGGCGTACGGGCGCGGTCTGGACTGACCACGGGGCGCCGGGGCCCGGGCGGCTGCCGACCGCCCGGCTCTCACACGCTGCCGTGGCTCCCCTGCCCGGTGTCGTGCGGGAGCAGGGCCGCGATGGCCGGCGCGGTGCCGCGCGGGGAGCCCAGGTCGAGCCCGCGCAGCTCCGCGAGCCGGGCGAGCCGGTTGTCGACGGTGCTGGGATGCGGCCCGAGGAGTACGGCGGTGAGGCGCCGGTCCTGCTGCTGCGCCAGATACGTCGGGCATACGTCCACAGGCCACAAGTAGGGGCCACAGAGGGTCACGGGTAAGGGGCTCGGTCAATGGACCGAGCCCCTTACCCCCTCGAGCGCCGTCGCAGGCGCGGTCAGCCGAGGGCGCGTACTCCGGCGGTGACGGCCACGGCCACCCCCACGACAACGAGGAAGGGCGCACGCAGCACGAGGGCGAGGGCAGCGGCGGCGAGCCCGGCTCCTCTGGCGTCGAGCACCAGGTGCTGGCCGGTACCAAAGGCCTGCTGAGCGGTCAGCGCTGCCAGCAGGGCCACCGGAAGCAGAGCGGCCAGGCGCTGCACGACGGGACGCTCCAGGGCGCCGGCCGGCACGAGAAGGCCCAGGAGCTTGGCGAGGTAACAGCCGACGGCGGTCAGTGCGATGGCTATCCAGACGTTCATCGGCCGTCCTCCTGCGTGGTGGTGCGCGGTGCCCCGGTCTTCGCGGCCGCCTTCTCCGCTTCCTGCCCCTGCCCGGCCTCCCCGGCCGGTTCATCCGGGGTCCCGTCCTTGCCGCGTCCCATCAGCCCGTCCTTGCCGCGTCCCATCAGGAAGAGGACGACCGGCGCCGCGAGCGCGGCCAGCAGGACGGGCACCCCTGCGGGCAGAACGGGCAGCAGGCCGAGCGCGAGCACGACGGCGAGCGCGGCGGTGACCCGCTCAGTCGTGCTCTTCAGCATCGGTGCGAGCAGGGCGAGGAAGACGGCGGGGCCCGCCGCGTCAAGCCCCCAGGCGGCGGTGTCCCCGAGTGCCTCGGCGCCGAGCGCGCCGACCAGCGTGGTGAGGTTCCACAGCACGTAGAGCGTGAGTCCGGTGACGGTGAATCCGATCCGGGCGGCGCGCCGGGTGGGCTGGGGCAGCGTCACGGCAGTCGTCTCGTCGATGACCCACTGGGCGGCGAGGGGACGCAGGGCACGCGGCAGCGCGAGCAACTGCGACAGCCGCAGGCCGTAGAAGGAATTGCGTACGCCGAGAAAGAAGGCACCGGCAGCCGCGGTGTACGGGTTGCCGCCGGCGGCCAGGGCGCCCACCAGGGCGAACTGGGAGGCGCCGGTGAACACGAGGAGGCTGAGCGCGCAGGTCTGCAGCAGGCTCAGTCCGGACCCGGCCGAGGTGACGCCGAACGCGAAGCCGGAGAGGCCGACGGCTATGCCGACGCCGAGTGCGTCACGTACGACGGCCGCGTCCGGTTTGGCCTCGGCGGTGATCGCGGTGCCGCCGGGCGGGCCGGCGACGCTCTGAGGGGGTGCTGTCTGTTCTGCCACGCCCGGGACGCTACCCGGGCAGTCCGGGGCCGGTCTTGTACGTTCTTGCACGTTCCCGCTGGTAGGCGCCCGGGGGCACCCCCACGATCCGGGTGAAATGGCGGTTGAGATGGGGCTGGTCGGTGAAGCCGACCGCGGCCGCAGCCGCGGCGGGGGCGGTGCCCGCGTCGAGCATCCGTCGCGCACGCCGGACGCGCGCGTCGGTGAGCCAGGTGTGCGGCGGCATCCCGTACTGCTTCTTGAAGGCCCGGAGCAGCGCGAACGGACTCGTGCCGAGTTCGGTGGCCAGTGCCTCCAGGGTGGGCGGCTCCGACATCCTGCTCTCCAGTACGGCACGGGCCCGCGCCGCGTCCCGCGCGCCGGCCGCCCGGGGCCCCGGAGCGGGCAGGACGCTGCCGTGCTGGGTGAGCAGACGCGTGACCAGGACCCGCAGCACGCTGTCCGCCGCCAACGCGTTGCCCTCCTCCGCTGCCCGGTGGACCTCCCCGATGAGACGCGCAGCGTAGGGATCGGCCACGCTGGTCTCCGTGAAGCCGACGGTGCCGCGCAGCTTCGTCATGTCGGCCGCGATGGCGTTGACGGCCTGGGCGGACGGGTAGAGCGTGGCGTACACCCAGCCCTCGGGAACACCGGCCCTCGCGGTGTGCGGCACCTCAGGATTGATCATGACGACGGAGCCGGGGCCCGCGTGGACGGTGCCACCGGGCAGCTCGACGTCCTCGACGCCCTGGGTGACGGCGCCGAACACATAGCCCTCGTGGCTGTGGCGCGGGAAGGTGTGGCGGATGTAGCGGGCGCGCAGCAGGTCGAGGTCGGGCAGCTCCGCGTACTGCCAGTGCCTCGCCCACTCCGCCGGTCCCGTCGCTCCTGCCATGCTCGAATTCTCGCAGTTCGCGGGCTGCGGGTGCCTCGGACCAGCGGCCGGCCCAGCCGTCGCGGCCCGATCCGCGGGCGGCACGCGATCTGGCGGGACCGTTTCCGGGGCCGTTGTCAGTGCCGGGGTGCACGATGGGGGACATGACCGGCTCCGCACTCGATGCGTTCTCCCCCGCGACCCGTAGCTGGTTCACGGGGGCCTTCAGCGCGCCGACAGCCGCGCAGGAAGGCGCCTGGCGCGCGATCGGCGAGGGGTCGGACGTCCTGGTCGTCGCTCCGACCGGATCGGGAAAGACCCTGGCCGCCTTCCTCGCCGCCCTGGACCAGCTGACCGCGGTCCCGCCGCCCGCCGAGGCGAAGAAGCGCTGCCGTGTGCTGTACGTATCGCCACTCAAGGCGCTGGCCGTCGACGTGGAGCGCAATCTCCGCTCGCCGCTGACCGGCATCCGCCAGGAATCGGCGCGCCTGGGGCTGCCCGAGCCCGAGGTGCGCGTGGGCATCCGTTCCGGCGACACCCCGCCCGCCGAGCGCCGCTCGATGGCTACGAGGCCGCCGGACATCCTGATCACCACACCCGAGTCCCTCTTCCTGATGCTGACGTCCTCGGCGCGGGAGGCACTGGCCGGAATCGAAACGGTGATTCTCGACGAGGTGCACGCGGTCGCGGGCACCAAGCGGGGCGCCCATCTCGCCGTGTCGCTCGAGCGGCTCGACGAGCTGCTGCCCCGCCCGGCCCGGCGCATCGGTCTCTCGGCCACCGTTCGCCCGGTCGACGAGGTCGCACGTTTTCTCTCACCCCTGCGGAAGGTGGAGATCGTCCAGCCGCCGTCCACCAAGCAGTTCGATCTGTCGGTGGTCGTGCCGGTGGAGGATCTGGGTGAGCTCGGCGGCTCCCCCGCCACCGACCTGGACTCCGGCCAGACGGACAAGCCGTCGATCTGGCCCCATGTGGAGGAGCGGATCGCCGATCTCGTCCAGGCCCACCGCTCCACGATCGTCTTCGCCAACTCCCGCCGGCTCGCCGAGCGGCTCTGCAACCGGCTCAACGAGATCGCGTACGAGCGGGCCACGGGCGAGACGATGCCCGAGGCGCACTCCCCCGCCGAGGTCATGGCGGAGTCCGGTGCGGCGAAGGGCGCGCCCCCGCTCCTCGCCCGGGCCCACCACGGATCGGTGTCCAAGGAGCAGCGCGCGCAGGTGGAGGAGGACCTCAAGGCGGGCCGGCTGCCCGCGGTGGTCGCCACCTCCAGCCTGGAGCTGGGGATCGACATGGGGGCGGTCGACCTGGTCATCCAGGTCGAGTCGCCGCCGTCGGTCGCTTCCGGACTTCAGCGGGTCGGCCGTGCCGGGCATCAGGTCGGCGCGGTCTCCACCGGGGTCGTCTTCCCGAAGTACCGGGGCG
The DNA here is from genome assembly GCF_019399235.1 of Streptomyces poriferorum. GTDB lineage: Bacteria > Actinomycetota > Actinomycetes > Streptomycetales > Streptomycetaceae > Streptomyces > Streptomyces poriferorum. Next base: position 25,432 of record NZ_JAELVH010000156.1, read on the forward strand.
ACCTGGTGCAGGCGGCCGTCGTCACCGAACGCATGCGTGAAGGATCCATCGAGGCGCTGCGGGTCCCTGCCAATCCCCTGGACGTACTGGCCCAGCAACTGGTCGCGATGGTCGCCCTGGACAGCTGGCAGGTGGACGACCTGCTGGCGGTGACCCGCCGGGCCGCGCCCTTCGCCTCGCTCCCCGAGTCGGCGTTCACCGCCGTACTCGACATGCTCGCCGGCCGCTACCCGTCCGACGCCTTCGCCGAGCTGCGTCCCCGAGTCGTCTGGGACCGGGTCGCCGGTACGGTCACCGGCCGTCCGGGCGCCCAGCGGCTCGCCGTCACCTCCGGTGGCACGATCCCCGATCGCGGCCTGTTCGGGGTCTTCCTCGCCGGCTCCGACCCCAAGAAGGGCGGCGGCCGGGTCGGGGAGCTGGACGAGGAGATGGTGTACGAGTCCCGGGTCGGCGACGTCTTCACCCTGGGGACCACGTCGTGGCGGATCGAGGACATCACCCGCGACCGGGTCCTGGTCTCGCCCGCACCGGGTGTTCCGGGACGGCTGCCGTTCTGGAAGGGCGACCAGCTGGGCCGTCCGCTGGAGCTGGGGCGTGCGCTGGGCGCCTTTCTCCGCGAGCTCGGCGGGCTGTCCCCGGACGATGCCCGGCAGCGGCTGCTGGCCGCGGGTCTGGACACGTGGGCCGTGGACAACGTGCTGTCCTACATCGACGAGCAACGCCGGGCCTGCGGCCATGTGCCGGACGACCGGACCATCCTCGTCGAGCGCTTCCGGGACGAGCTGGGCGACTGGCGCGTCGTCGTGCACTCCCCGTTCGGCGCCCAGGTGCACGCCCCGTGGGCGCTCGCCCTCAGCGCCCGCCTCGCCGAGCGGTACGGCATGGACGCCCAGGTCATGCATGCCGACGACGGCATCGTGCTGAGGCTCCCGGACGCGGACATGATGGGCTTGGACCTCCTCGACTTCGACCCCGTCCAGGATCCGTCCCAGGCACCCGCAGCGGCACCGCTCCCTCCCGCCAACACCGCCCTCGACAGCGACCAGCCCCCGGTCGGCGCCGCCGATGTGGCCTTCGACAAGGGCGAGATCGAGCAGATCGTCACTGACCAGGTCGGCGGTTCCGCCCTGTTCGCCTCGCGGTTCCGCGAGTGCGCGGCCCGCGCGCTGCTGCTGCCCCGGCGCAGCCCCGGCAAGCGCACACCACTGTGGCAACAGCGTCAGCGGGCCGCTCAGCTCCTCCAGGTCGCCTCCGAGTTCGGCTCGTTCCCCATCGTTCTCGAAGCGGTCCGCGAATGTCTCCAGGACGTCTTCGACGTACCCGGGCTCACCGAGGTAATGGGCGACCTTGAAGCCCGCCGGATCCGTCTGGTCGAGGTGACCACGCCGGAGCCTTCCCCGTTCGCCCGCTCGCTCCTGTTCGGGTATGTCGCGCAGTTCCTGTACGAGGGCGACTCCCCGCTCGCCGAGCGACGGGCCGCCGCTCTCTCGCTCGACTCCCACCTCCTGGCCGAACTGCTGGGCCGCGCGGAGCTGCGCGAACTGCTCGACGCCGAGGTCCTGACCGAACTGGAGCGGGAGCTCCAGTGGCTGGCCGAGGACCGCCGGGTCAAGGACGTCGAAGGGGTCGCCGACCTGCTGCGGGTCCTCGGCCCGCTCACCGATTCGGAACTGACCGAGCGCGGTGCCGAGCCTCAATGGGCGCAGGAGCTGGCATCTGCACGCCGAGCCATCCAGGTCCGGATCGGCGTGCAGATGCCAGCTCNCGGCCGGATCGTCCAGGGCGAGTTCCACCCCGCCGGTATCGGCCAGGAGTGGTGCGACGCCACGGTGCTGCGGCGGCTGCGGCGCCGCTCGCTCGCCGCGCTCCGCCATGAGCTGGAGCCGGTCCCTCCAGCCGCGCTGGCGGGGTTCCTCCCCCAGTGGCAGCATCTCGGCGACAACACCCTGCGCGGCATCGACGGACTGGCGCGCGCCGTGGAGCAGTTGCAGGGCGCACCTGTCCCCGCGTCGGCGTTGGAGAAGCTCATCCTGCCGAGCCGGGTCAGCGGCTACTCCCCGGCGCTCCTGGACGAACTCACCACCACCGGCGAGGTCGTGTGGGCCGGTGCGGGGGCTCTGCCGGGCAAGGACGGCTGGCTCTCCCTCTACCCGGCCGACAGCGCGCCCCTTCTCCTGCCTCCCCCGCGCCCGCTCGAACTCAGCGCACTGCACGAATCCGTACTGACCGCGCTCAGCGGGGGGTACGGGCTCTTCTTCCGGCAGATCGCCGATCAGGTCCGCGCCACCACGCACCCGGACTCCACCGATCCCCAACTCGCGGACGCCCTCTGGGATCTCGCCTGGTCGGGCCGCCTCACCAACGACACCCTCGCCCCGCTGCGCGCACTCCTTGGCTCAGGGCGCACGGCCGGATCGACCGCGCATCGCGCCAAACGCAACGTTCCGCGCGGCCGTTACGGCTCCCTGACCGCCTCTGCACGCCCCGTCTCGCGTACCGGTCCGCCCACGGTCTCGGGCCGCTGGTCCCTGCTGCCCTCCACCGAACCCGAACCCACGCACCGGGCCCACGCCCTGGCCCGCACCCTCCTGGACCGGCACGGTGTGGTGACGCGTGGTGCGGTCCAGGCCGAGGGTGTCGAGGGCGGCTTCTCCGCCGCGTACCGCGTGCTGTCCGCCTTCGAGGACAACGGGCAGGCGCGCCGCGGCTATGTCGTGGAGGGGCTGGGGGCCGCGCAGTTCGCCATGGACGGCGCGGTTGACCGGCTCCGCGCCGCCTCCACCGCCCGCGACCGCACGGAACCGGGCGCGAACCCCCGCGCGCTGGTCCTCGCCGCGGCCGACCCCGCCAACGCCTATGGGGCGGCCCTGCCGTGGCCCGAGCCACCGGCCGGGGCCGGCCACAAGCCGGGCCGGAAGGCCGGCTCCCTCGTCGTCCTGGTGGACGGCGAGCTGACGCTCTACATGGAGCGCGGTGGTCGTCCGGGTCGGTCGTCCAGGCGAGCAGCGTCTTACCACCGCGCTCCATGTAGAGCGT
>NZ_JAELVH010000157.1 GCF_019399235.1 Streptomyces poriferorum
GTGTGGGAGTGACCGTGGTTCTCCGCCGCGGTCAGGCCGGCCGCGACGCCGTCGTCACCGTGCTCGCGCCAACGCCGTCGGGCGTCGGCGACCCGCTCGCCGAGGACGCGTCGCAGTGCCGACGCGGGGATGAGCGGGCCGGCCCGGTCGACGGGCACCGTTTCCGCCTCGGGCACATCCGGCAGCGCGAACGCGGCCGGGACCAGCGTCACCCGCTGCGCACCCAGCAGCCGGCACCGCCGGATTCCCTCGGCCGGGTCCGGGTCTCCCCCGGTGAACGCAACCTCGACGAGGCCGCTGCGACCGTAGCGCCGTACGAGCGCGGCGATCCGGTAGAGCTCGGCGTCCTCGAACGGGTCGCCGGACGGTGCGGTGACCAGCAGCGCGGAGGTCTCGGGTACCCGGCCCGCCGCCGCCCGCAGCCACGCGACCAGGTGCTGGGAGGTGCCGAACGGCTCGGCGAGCACGGTCGTGCCGCGCTCGCCGGCGGGTACGGCGCGCAGCGTCCGGGCGGCGTCCGCGACGAGATCGGGGTCGCGGCCGAGCGTCATGGGAACGACGACGGTCTCCGTGTTCCGGCGCCCGTGCGCGGTGATGCTCCGGAACAGTTCGCGCCCGCTCGACACGATGCTGACCCCGGCGTCCACGACGCCGTCCAGCGCGCGCCCGTAGGCGGCTTCGTGACCGCAGACGGCGATGACGGCAACGGGCTCGGCCACGGGTCAGCCGCCGATGGGGTCGTGGCAGGACACGAGCTTGGTCCCGTCCACGAAGGACGCCTCGACCTGCAGCAGGCCGAGCATCTCCCGCACGCCGTCCATGGTGTCGCTCTCGCCCACCACGTGGCGGCCCAGCTCCATGCAGTCAGCGACGCTCTTGCCGTCACGGGCCGCTTCGAGGATCGCCTCCGTGATCAGCGCGACCGACTCGCTGTAGTTGAGCTTGAGGCCGCGGCCCTGGCGCTTGCGGGCCAGATCGGCCACCACGTAGACCAGCAGTTTGTCGATCTCGCGGGGTGCGAGGTTCATCGTCAGTACCTTCCTCGGTGATGTACGGGCAGAGGGCAGAGGTCCGGTGCCGGCCGGGAGCGGTCACTCGCTCCGGCGCAGGCGTGGCAGCAGGGGTACGGCCGCCATCAACACCCAGGTGGTGAGGATGAACGGCCAGGTGAAGGTGTGGCCGCCGAACGATTTGAAGAAGGACGTCAGCGACGCGGTGAGGCCGGTGGTCGCCGCCGCGCCGAACAGGGCGTAGACCCCCGTCCAGACGTTGTTGGCCATGAAGACGGCGCCGATGGCGATGCCCACAAGCACCGCGTTGTATCCGTAGATGCCGCTGGCGATCAGCGCCGTGGGTGCGCCCAGCGCCCAGGCGGCGATGATCCCCATCACACTTCCTGCCGCCGCGTAGAGAACGACGCGCAGGCCGGCCAGGGCGAGCCCGACAAGCATGATCAGCCCGACGTACCAGCTCTCGACCAGGAAGATCTGCGAGACGTTGTTGAAGAACGCGTGCCAGAGATCGTTCCAGGACAGTCCGGTGTCACCGCTGGTCGTGCTGGACACGGCGGCAGGGGCGCCGTGCCAGACCCGGTCGAACGAGGGGGCTCCCAGCACCATCACCCCGGAGACCAGGCAGAACGGTGCGGTCAGGGGCGTGAGCCCGAAGGGGGTGAGGAAGGTGCCCAGCGCGGCCATCAGGATCGTGCACATGATGGCGCCGACGACGGCCAGCACGTAGGTGGCCGGATGGTTGCCCAGCGAGGAGACGAGGGCGATGCCCGTGAGGCAGCCCGCGTATCCCTGGAGTCCGAGCGCGATACCCGCCCGGTCGACAGCGAGGGCGTAGGCGGTCGCGGTGGCGATCAGCGTGCCGAGGGTGGCGAAGAGGCCGGTCTCCCAGCCCGAGACCCACAGCGCGATGAGGATCGCGGCGCCGGTCAGCAGGCCGGGCTGGAGGTCGACCTGTCCGACACCCCGCAGGGAGGCAAGGACGTATGCGGACGGCTGACGTTTCTCCAGCCGCCGGACGATTTCCGGCTCGGCGAGGGACAAGGCTGGCTCCAGCGAATAGGCGGAGGGGGTGCTTCCGTCCTGCGGGCAGGAAGAACCGAATCCCCACAATCAAGACACAGAGCCATCACCCTGTCGCGTTGTGTGTCTGCCGGATTGGCCCAGTCAGGTACCCCTGCCGCCGCCGCCCGCGCGCTCCGGCCGGGCAGCGGCGGCAGGCTCCGTAGATTCGCAGGATGTCGATCAAGATGGAGTTGCACCGCCACAGCCACCCGGACCATCACCCCGGTGTGCAGCTGTCGGTCGTGGCAGCCGTCGCGGTCGGCGGCGCGGCGGGAGCCGCTGCCCGGTACGGCGCCGAGCGCCTCTGGCCGACCGGCACCTCGGCCTTCCCGTGGACGATCCTGCTGGTCAACACGGTGGGATGCTTCCTGATGGGTGTTCTGATGGTCACCCTGAAGCTGCGCTTCCCCGATGCGCCCCGGCTGATCAGTCCGCTGCTGGGTACCGGCGTGCTGGGTGGGTTCACCTCGTTCTCGCACTACACGGACAACGTGCGGGAGTTGTTCGAGAACCATCAGCCCGGCTACGCGGTCGGCTGCCTGCTGCTGACCGTGGTGGCCGCGCTGGCCGCGGTGACCGCGGGCGCGTTCGCCACCCATGCCGCCTTCGGGCGCTCCTACCCCGCGGGGAGCGACGCCCGATGACCGACTGGCTGCTCGTACTCGCCGGCGGGCTGGTGGGCGCGCCGCTGCGCTACCTGCTCGGTGTGGACGCGAAGTTCCGCCTCCACACCGCTTTCCCGTGGGGCACCTTCGCGGCCAACGCGGGTGCCGCCCTGATCCTGGGCTTCGTCGCGGAGGCGGCGACCGACGGCGAGCTGGGTACCCGGCTGAACCTGCTCCTCGCCACGGGGTTCTGCGGAGCCCTGTCGACGTGGTCGACGTTCTCCTACGAACTGCTCACCCTGACGTCCGCCCGCCGGGTCGGCCTGGCGGCGGGATATCTGCTCCTCACCGTCTGCGCGGGCGTGGGGCTCTCGTTCGCCGGGGCCGCCGTGGCGAACGCGGTCTTCTGACCACGGTGAGCGTCACGGCACGACCGAGCTCCGGCCTCGTCCCTGTGCGGGGTACGGGCCGGAGCTCGGGTGGGAAGCACTCAGTCGACGCCGGGCAGGATGTGCGGCTCGGCGAGGTCGTCCTCGTAGCCGGCCAGCCGGATCGGTGCGGACCTGGCCCAGACCTCGATGTTCCGGAGCTTCTCGGGCCTGCGGGCCCGCTCTCCGTGCCGTGCGGCAGGCCGCTGGTCGCTCTTCGTCAGTTCTGGTGTCGTCACCGCGCACTCCTTTGTGTCGCGTAGCCCCCGGCGTGTCCGACGTTCCGGCGTCATAACCGGTGGTCGGCCGCCCATGGGGCGGGGCAGGGCAGGATCTGTTCGGTCGCGGTGGCGCCGGGTACGGGGCGGGACGGCGGCCCGGTTGACGGGCCTGTCCCAGGACGGCCGAGGAACCTTCGTGGATCCCTTGGTGGCGTCCGTTCCCCTCAGAGTAACCAAATGAGCGGGCTCGTGCTCGATGGAACGTGTGCCCTGGGTCACTTTCAGCCACCATGCAGCGAAAAGACCCGGCCCGGAAGACTTCCCGGGCCGGGTCGGCGACCGAACGGAGCGCCTGAACTGCCGAGTGCTACCAGTTCGCGGGCGCGTAATCCTTCAGGAAGCAGCCGTACATCGCCTCGCCGGCTTCGCCGCGGACGATCGGGTCGTAGACACGCGCGGCGCCGTCGACCAGGTCCAGCGGAGCGTGGAAGCCCTCCTCCGCGAGGCGCATCTTGTCGGGGTGCGGTCGCTCGTCGGTGATCCAGCCGGTGTCGACGGCGGTCATCAGGATGCCGTCCTTCTCGAACATCTCCTGGGCGCTGGTGCGGGTCAGCATGTTCAGCGCGGCCTTCGCCATGTTGGTGTGCGGGTGGCCCGCACCCTTGTAGCCGCGACCGAACACGCCTTCCATCGCGGAGACGTTGACCACGTAGGAGTGCTTGGCGGCGGTCGCGGCCATCGCCGGGCGGAGCCTGCTGATCAGGATGAACGGCGCGGTGGAATTGCAGAGCTGGACTTCCAGCAGCTCGATCGGTTCGACCTCGTCGACTGTCTGGATCCAGCTGTTGGTGTGGTGCAGGTCCGGGACGAGCCCGCCCGCGTCGATCGCGGTGCCCGCGGCGATGCGCGCCGGTGACGCCGAACCGGTCACCAGGGCGAGCCCGGTGACGTCCTGCGCGCTCAGCCCTTCCTTGCGGGCGGCGGGCAGCGCGGCCACGCGGTCGACGGTGCCGCTGCCGAAGGTGCCGATCACCTCGGCGGCCGGCAGTTCACCCGCGGGCAGCGGGGCGGACTCGGCACCGAGCAGTTCGCTGTACGCCTGCGGGGAGCGGCGGACCGTCTGCGCGGCGTTGTTGATCAGGATGTCCAGCGGTCCCTCGGCAGCCACCGATTCGGCGAGCGCGACGACCTGGGCGGGGTCTCGCAGGTCGATGCCGACGATCTTCAGGCGGTGGATCCACTCGTCGCTGTCCGGCATCGCCTTGAAACGACGGATCGCGTCGTTGGGGAAGCGGGTGGTGATCGTGGTGTGCGCACCGTCGCGGAGCAGCCGCAGCGCGATGTACATGCCGATCTTGGCGCGCCCGCCGGTGAGCAGGGCCCGGCGGCCGGTGAGGTCGGTACGCGCGTCGCGCCGGGCGCGGTTCTCGCGGGCGCAGTCCTGGCAGAGCTGGTGGTAGAAGGCGTCGACCTCGACGTACCGCGTCTTGCAGATGTAGCAGGACCTCGGCCGCTGGAGGACTCCGGCGATCTCGGAGGCGGCGGACGACGAGGGCAGCACGCCCTGGGTCTCGTCGTCGATGCGCTCGGCCGAACCGGTCGCGGTCGCCTCGGTCACGGCCTTGTCGTGCGCGGTCTTCGCGGCGCGGCGCTCCTGGCGGCGGCGCTGCTTCACGGTGCGGTAGACACCGGCGGTGGCACGGCGCACCGCGATGGCGTCCGGGTGATCGACCTCGATCGTGTCGAGCTCGTCGAGCACACCCAGGCAGACGGCCAGCCGCTCCGGGTCGATACCGGGACCGAACTCCTCGATCCCGGGCGCGATCTCCGGGCTGTCATCTGTCACCGTCATTGCCGTTCCTCTGTTGCTTGTGCCGCCGGATTCTCTCGGCGGGCCGTGGCCGCCGTGCCGGGCTCACGAGGACTGGCATCCACGGTTCTGAGGTCCGGCCGCGGGCTTCTGCGCAAAGCCGCCGCACTGCGGGCCGAACGCCCTCGTCAAGTTTGCCATGCTCCGGGTGCTGCTCCATTCGAGTAGTACGGGCGGCTTCACCCGGCGGCCGGCCCTGCGCCGCAACGCCCGAGGAAAAAAATCGCACTCAGTCCGCATGACCTCGCCATTGCGGGGCACACGAGTCCCGAAACACTTGGCAACATGGAGGGGCGACATGACGACGAGCACGACGGAGCAGACCGGCACCATCCCTGGCAGCCCTGCTCGCACGCTGTCCGGGCGGGACAGCGCGGGAGCTTCGGATCTGCCGTGGATCGAGGACACCGGCAAGGTGGCCCCGAATGACGCGCGTGCTCTGTCGAAGCTGTTCCTCGACCGTCTCCAGTCACTCGAAGAGGGCACGCGCGACCACCAGTACGCGCGCAACACCCTGATCGAGATGAATCTCTCGCTGGTGCGCTACGCCGCCTCGCGGTTCCGCAACCGCGGCGGCGACGACGCCGAGGACATCATCCAGGTGGGAACCATCGGGCTGATCAAGGCCATCGACCGGTTCGACCTCTCGCGCGACGTCGAGTTCGCCACCTTCGCCGTCCCCTACATCGTCGGGGAGATCAAGCGTTTCTTCCGGGACACCACCTGGGCGGTGCACGTGCCGCGACGGCTCCAGGAGCTGCGGGTGGATCTCGCCAAGGCGAAGGAGCAGCTCTCCGCGGAGCTGGACCGCGACCCGACGGTCAAGGAGCTCGCCGCCCACCTCGACCTGTCCGAGGAAGAGATCATCGAGGGGCTCGTCGCGGCCAACGGCTACTCGGCGGGGTCCCTGGACACCCCCTCGACGGAAACCGACTCCGGCAACGACCAGCGGTCGTGCGCCGACCTGATCGGCGAGGCCGATCCCGGGATGGAGACCGTCGAGAACCTCCACACACTGGCTCCGCTCCTGGAACAGCTCGACGACCGGGAGCGCAGGATCGTGCAGATGCGCTTCGGCCAGGAGTTGACGCAGTCCCAGATCGGTGCCGAGCTCGGTGTGTCCCAGATGCACGTCTCCAGGCTGCTCGCCCGCATCGTCAAGCAGTTGCGGGCAGGGATGTCCGTCGAGGTGTGACCCAGGCGCGTGAGAGCATCCTGTCCCATGGATCTCTCCCCCCTGCAACTGGCCGTGCAACGTCTTCGGGACGCCGAGGCGGCAGCCGATGCCGCCCGCGCGGACGTGGAACTGGAAGCAGTTCTCGCCGTCCGCGCGGGCGCCGGCGTCGAGGCGGTGTCCGGGGTCGCCGGCATCACCCCGCACGATCTGCTCAGGCTGGAGAAGCTCACCGGCGACATCCCGCCGAGCTGAACCACCGGGGCCCGAACCCCGCTCATCAGGCGGGCGACGCCCGACCACCACACAGCCGCGGGCGTCCTTCACATATGCTGCGGGGCGACGACCGGCAGCCCGCTCGGGCGCGACGAGAGGGTGAACCGTGGCTGAGATGCGCACCAGCTTGCACTCCCGGCCCCCGGTCGCGGCGGCGTTTCCGGTGCAGGCCGGATCCGTACCGGCCGAACGGCCTTCCGTCTGGGACCTCAACGCGGCCATCCTCCTGGTCGAGGACGACGCCGGCGACGCCCTGCTCGTCGAGGAGATGCTCGCCGACGGCGAGCTGGACTCCGCGCTCACCTGGTGCAAGACCCTGACCGAGGCGCTCACCTTCCTTCGCCGCCATCGGACACCCGTCTGCGTCCTGCTGGACCTGCACCTTCCCGATGTGCACGGGCTGAGTGCCGTGAACCGGATCCTGGAGACCACCCCGGACGCCGCCATCGTGGTGCTGACCGGCCTGGCGGAGGCCGAGGCGGGGCTCGACGCGGTGGCCGCCGGTGCGCAGGACTACCTCGTCAAGGGGCGGATCGATCCGCAGGCCCTGTCGCGCGCGGTCCGCTACGCCCTCCAGCGCAAGCAGGTCGAGCGGGCGGCGGCCGCCCTGCGCGCCACACAGTCGATGGCCCAGGAGAACGCGCGCCTCGAACGAGGGCTGCTGCCCGTCCCGCTGTTGCACGACGACAGTTTCGAGGCCGTCGCCCGCTATGAGCCGGGCCGCGCCCACGGCCTGCTCAGCGGCGACTTCTACGACGTGGTCCAGAGACCCGACGGCACCGTCCACGCCGTGATCGGCGACGTGTCCGGACATGGTGCCGCGGAGGCCGCGCTCGGTGTCTGCCTGCGGGTGGCCTGGCGCACCGCGGTCCTGTGCGGCACCGACCAGCTCGAACAACTCGCGCTGCTCGAGGAGATCCTCGTCGCGGAGCGTTCCGACCCCCATGTCTTCGCGACCGTCACCTCGCTCGTCCTTCCCCCCGGCGGAGACCACGTCGTCATCGTCAGGGCGGGACACCCGGGGCTCCTGCTGCGCGACGGAACGGACATCGAGTGGGTGGAACCCGAGGGCGGCATCGCGCTCGGCCTGCTGCCCGGCCACGGCCAGTGGGTCTCGACCGAGCACGCGCTGGCACCCGGCGCCGGTCTCGTACTCTTCACCGACGGCCTGTTCGAGGGCCGCACCGGACAGGACACCCGACTGGGCGAGGAAGGGCTGCTGGCCATGGCCCGGGACCGGTCCACGCTGCCGGCCCGGCCGTTCATCGACGCGCTGGTCGCCGGCGCCGCCGAGGGCGCGGCGCCCTACGGCGGCCTCGCCGACGACGTCGCCGTGTTGCATCTCGCTTGGAAAAGGACACCCCATGAGCAGTGACTCACCGGACGACACCCCGCAACGGCCGGGACGGCTGGCGCGGCTGTCGGTCCAGAACTGGGTCCATCTGATCCTGGGCTGCTTCGTCGTGGTCGTGTGCGGCTGCCTGGTGGTCGGCGGACTCGTCCTGGCCCGAATATCCGACCGGACCACCGAACTCGTCGACCGTATCCAGCCGGCCCGCTCTGCCTCCTTCCAGCTGCAGAACTCGCTGCTCGACCAGGAGACCGGGGTCCGCGGCTACGCCCTCACCGGCGATCCCACTTTCCTGCAGCCGTATGCGAACGGCCGGCGCGACGAGCTGCGGCGCCTGGCGCGGGTCCGCGACGCCATGGGTGCCGACGACCAGTACGACCGCGATCTGGACCGGATCGCCGCCGCCTCGGCACAGTGGCGCAAGGTGCATGCCGAGCCGCTGATCGCCTCCGTCCGGCGCGACGGCCCGGAGGGCCGGTCGTCCGCCAGGACCGCCGAGAGCAAGGCCGCTTTCGACACCCTGCGGCAGCTCTACACCACGCAGCAGGCCCACCTCGACACTGCCCGGGACCACGCCCGCGCCCAGCTCAACGACGCCCGCGTCACGCGGGACAGGGCGCTGATCGCGTTGGTGGCCTGCTTCCTCGTGTGCGTGATCGCCCTCAGCCTGCTGCTGCACCGGGTGGTGGGACAGCCGCTCAACGCCCTGGCCGAGGCCTCCCGTCAGGTGCGGTCGGGCGCCTTCCGCCGGCGGATCGACGTGCGCGGGCCGTCCGACGTACGGGCGGTGGCCGCCGCTGTCGAGGACATGCGCTGCCGGCTGGTCGAGGAGCTCGATGCCTCCCAGGAACGCGAAGACCTGCTGGCGCAGCAGACGGAGGAGCTCCGCCGTTCCAACTCGGAGCTGGAGCAGTTCGCCTACGTCGCCTCGCACGACCTCCAGGAGCCGCTGCGGAAGGTCGCGTCCTTCTGCCAGCTGCTGGACAAGCGGTACGGGACCGAGCTGGACGCGCGTGGCAAGCAGTACATCGACTTCGCGGTCGACGGCGCCAAGCGCATGCAGGTGCTCATCAACGACCTGCTGACCTTCTCCCGGGTGGGCCGGGTCCACGACAGCTGGAACGTCGTCGACCTCGAGGCCTCACTGGACCGGGGCCTCGCCAATCTGGCCCTGGTCATCGAGGAGTCGGGAACCACGATCGTGCGTGCGGACCCCCTCCCCGGGGTGAACGGCGACGCGACGACGCTCGCGATGATCTGGCAGAACCTGATCGGGAACGCGGTGAAGTTCCGCCGCCCGGACGAGCCGTGCGTGATCACGATCGGCTGTGTCCGCGAGGAGGACTTCTGGCATTTCACCGTGACGGACAACGGCATCGGAATCGCCCCCGAGTTCGCCGAGAAGGTCTTCGTCATCTTCCAGCGTCTGCACGCCCGCGACGAGTACGACGGCACGGGGATCGGGCTCGCCCTCTGCCGCAAGATCATCGAGTTCCACGGCGGCCGGATCTGGCTGGACCCCGAACCCCGCCCGGGCGCCCGCATCCACTTCTGCCTGCCCGTCGACGCCGACACGTCGCCGACCGCGGCCGGCCCCGCCGAGATCTCCGGAGATACCACGTGACCAACCCCGTACAGCCCATCGAGGTCCTTCTCGTCGAGGACGACCCCGGCGACGAGCTCATGACGCGCGAGGCGTTCGAGGACAACAAGATCCGCAACACCCTCCATGTGGTCCGCGACGGACAGGAGGCGCTGGACTTCCTCTACCGCCGCGGCGGGTACGGCGACGCGCCGCGCCCCGACCTGATCCTGCTCGACCTGAACCTGCCCAAGTACGACGGACGCCAGGTGCTGGAGCAGATCAAGCAGGACCCGGAGCTCTCGCTCATTCCCGTGGTCGTGCTGACGACGTCCTCCGCCGAGGAGGACATCCTGCGGAGCTACAAACTGCACGCCAACGCCTATGTCACGAAGCCGGTCGACCTCGATCAGTTCATCGCGGCGGTCCGCCAGATCGACGAGTTCTTCGTGACGGTGGTGCGCCTTCCCGGGCGTGCGTAATATCTGCTGACATCGCTCGGGAATGGGATTTCCCGACGTGGGTACACGAACAGCTGGAAGAGAGGTCGAGGCCTCCCCGCTGCGCCCTGGCTGGAGCACATGAAAGAACAGGCCATCTCCCGGCCGGACGACTCCCCGAGGAGTTGTCCGCCTACGGAGGCACTGCACAGCGCCGAGGTCTTCGACGGCGAACCGGGGTGCATCTCCCAGGCGCGCGCCCTGGCCGACCGGTTTCTCGCACGGCTCGTGTCCGAGTGGACGGCCGTGCTCGGCACGCACACTCGCAACGATCTGATGCTGGCGGTGAGCGAGCTGGTCACCAACGCCGACCGCTACAGCCACGGGCCCTATCTGCTGGAACTGGAGGGCACCGCCGAGCGCATCAGCGTCACGGTGTACGACAGCAGCAGCGCGCTCCCGGTCTTCTACTCCCCCGACCCGAGCCGGCTGGGCGGCCACGGCATGGAGATCGTCGTGGCCCTGTGCGACCGTCTGACTGCCGAACGGGTGCCGGTCGGCAAGCGCATCCGTGCCGAGTTCATACTCACCGGCTGACCCGCCCCGGTAGTGCCCGGGCCGGGGTTTCAGCCACCACTTCCCTGTCTGCCGAACCAGTCGACGCAGACGACCAGCGCGTCGTCGAGCGTCTCCGCATCGCGGTAGTCGGCCAGTTCACGCAGGACGGCGCCCGGAACCGATGCCGCGGGGAGCAGCCGCGTCGCGAGGATCACCCTGGCCAGCCCCCGCTCCACGTATGCCTCGCCTCGGGGTGACACGGCGTCGTACACCCCGTCGCTGACGAGCAGAAGCCGGTCTCCGGGGAGCACCTGGAGGTTCTGGACCACGTACTGCGACTCCTCGAACATGCCGAGCGGCAGCTGGGCGTCCAGGTCCACGCGTGAGACCGTTCTGCCGCGCAGCCTCCACAGTTGCGGGGATCCCGCGTCCACCGCGCCGACCGCTCCGGTCGCGAGGTCGAAGCGGAGCAGCAGAGTCGACACATGGGCGCTGCCGCGGTGCTGATCGTAAAGAGCCTGGTCGGCGAGGGCGGCCTGGTCCGCGATGCCGATTCCCGCCCTTCTGGCGTTGCGCAGGGCGTTCACGGCGAGGTTGGTGAGCAGGGAGGCCTGGATGCCCTCGCCCATTCCGTTGGTCACGGAGACGGTCAGCTGGTCGCCGTCCGCGGACCAGTCGAAATTGTCCCCGTGGATGGCATAGGCAGGTTCCAGCTGAGCGCCGATCGCGTACTCGGCCGCGGTGAACGACCTGGCGGGGAGCAGTTGCCATTGCATCTCGGCGGCGAGGGTGAGCCGGGTGATGCGGCGGGCCCGCTGGTAGTGGTCGGTGTCCCGTTCCGCGACGATGATCTCGTGGCCCAGGAGGTCGGCCACGTGCGCGAGCTCCTCCATGGTCTGCGGGGTGGACCATACGGCCGGCAGCCGGACGCTGAGAACTCCGAGGCGCTCGCCGCGTACCGTCACGGGAAAGTGGTGGTCGACCTGGTCGCCGCTCCCGGCCGGCTCCTCGTGCGGGCGCTGGCTGCCGAAGGTGCGGCCCTGGGGGCTGTTGTTCATCGACAGCGTGCGTTCGTCCCCCGATGCGGGGCCGACCGTCTTGAGCACGGTCATCCCGTAGTCCGCCAGCAGCAGCTGGACGGACCGGGCGTCGTACGCGGTGACGAGTGCGTCGCGCACCGTCTCCACCAGGGCGTGCGGCGCGGCGGCGCGTACGGCTGCCTCGATGTCGCTACGGGCGTTCACGGTCTTCCGCTCATTCTTCGTCGGGTGACAGGCACGGGGCCGGGCTGACAGAAAGGCGTTCCGGGTGACAGAGTGGACGGATGCCCCACCACCCCGGTCTTCCTCACCGCCTCGAGCGGGTGTCCGGGGACGTCTGCGCGGCCTCCGAACTGCTGGAGGTGCTGTGGGGCCGCGGCCAGGAGGCCGCCCCTCCGGGAACGGTCTCGCCCTCGCAGCTGCGGGCCCTGCTCGTCATCGAGAAGCAGGAGGGCAGCAATCTCCGCTCGCTGGGTGAGGCGCTCGGTTCGCGCGCTCCGTCGGTGAGCAGGCTCTGCGACCGGATGGAGGCCATGGGCCTCGTCCAGCGGGATCCGAGCCCGACGAGCCGCCGCGAGGTCGAGCTCCGGCTGACCGGTCGGGGCCGAGCCCTGCTGGAGGAGTGCCGGGCGATCCGTACCCGCGAGCTCTCCGCCGTGCTGGAGCGGATGCAGCCCGCCGAGGTGGCGGCGCTCGCCGAAGGGCTGGCCGCCTTCCGCTCGGCCGCGTCGCAGCGGCTCACCGCCGGCCGGAGCCCGGCCGACCGGCTTCGCGACGAAATCGCGGACAGCGCCTAGCTTCATCCAGCCCCTGCTTCCGCCTATGAGGCACTCCCCGAGGGGTGCGCTCGTTGATCATTGAGGGTACAGATTGTTGCCCAACGAAGAATGTTGTCAAATGACAACTATTACTTCTATCGTTGGTCCCCCACCCGCCGCGAGCAGGGACGGACTTGCACCGGACCGTCCACATCAACCGGCTTTCTCCCCGCCATCCAGTGCATCACGAGGTGACCGTGCTCCCATCCCCAAGCGCCGGCAGAGCCATGAGAATCGTCCCACGGCAGCACCGCGGAGCGCTGGTGCTCGCTGTTGCCGGTGACCTCGACATCGACAACGTCGCCCCGCTCGGCGCCGCGCTGGAGAGCGCGGCGCGCGACGGCGAGGGCCCCGTCGTCGTCGACCTCTCGGACGTGAGTTTCGCTGACTCGACGACGGTGAACGTGCTTCTTCAGGGCCAGTCGCTGCTTGGCCCCCGGCTGCGGCTCGCCGCACCGTCGCCGTTCATGGAGCGGCTCATCGGGTTGCTGGGCCTCGACAGCGCACTCCCGGTCCTCCCGACCGTCGCCGAGGCCGTCGATACCTCGCTGCCGTCCTGAGGCCGCTAGCCGCCGAGCGCCCTTCGCCTCCTGAGGCCGCGACACGCCGAGCGCCCTCCCCCTCGTCGGACGAGGGGGAGGGCGCTCGGCGTGCGTCCGGTCAGCCCAGCGCGGGCGGAGCGTCCTCGGGCGAGGTGCCCCACGCCGACGGCTCGCTGCCCACGGTGAACGTGAGCGAGCGGGCCGAGCGGATGTCGTCCGTCGTGAGGTAGGTGCGCGACTGCTGCGCACCGTCGAGCCGCGCCGACTGGATGTAGCGGTCGGTGTCCGAGGCTCCGGGCGCGCTCACCGTGAGCGATCCGCGCGGGTAGTACCGGCGGTCGAGCTTGATGTCGACGCGCTCGAATGCCGGCGTGGACAGGCCCCAGGTGTCGGTGCCCGGCTGGACCGGGAAGACACCGATCGAGGAGAGCACCATCCAGGCGGACATGGTGCCGAGGTCGTCGTTGCCCGTCATACCGGTCGGACCGTTGGTGAAGAGCGTCAGGGCGGCGTGGACCACATCGGTCGTCTTCCACGGCTGACCGGTGGACAGGTAGGTGTACGGGGCGATGAGGTCGGGCTCGTTCTGCGGGTTGTACTTGTCCGCGTTGTAGTACGCGTACGGGCCGTTGACCCAGACCTCGCGGGCGGTCTTCGCCGGGTCGGCGAGGAGCTTGTCGTACGCGAAGAAGGAGTCGAGCCGCTGGTTGGCGGCGTCCTTGCCGCCGATCAGGTCGACCATGCCGGGGATGTCCTGCGGCACCATCCACTGGTACTGCCAGGACGTGCCCTCGTGGAAGCCCTCGCTCTGCGCGGGGTCGGCCGGACCGGTGAAGGCGCCGGAGGCGTCACGGGCGCGGAAGAAGCCCGTGGAAGGGTCGAAGATCTTCCGGTAGTTCTGTGCGCGGGCGTCGTAGCGGGCGGCGTCGGCGTCGTGGCCGAGGTCGCGGGCCATCTCGGCGAGCATGCCGTCGGACAGGGCGTACTCCAGCGTGGCGGAGGCGCCGTGGTCGTAGTCGGAGTCGCCGGGCTTGGCGTGCGGACGGTCCTTGATGTAGGGGGCGTAGCCGTCCTTCAGGTACTCGGCGTTCGCTTCGCGGCCCACCGGCGCGGAGTCGGTGGCCGGCACCCCGTCGGCGTTCTTCTTCAGCGCGCGGTACGCCTCCTCCTCGTATCCCTTCAGCAGTCCCTGCTGGTAGGCGTTGGTGAGGAAGGGGGTGACCGGGTCACCGGTCATGATGTTCGTCTCGACCGTGCCGTAGCCCCACTTGGGCAGCCAGCCGCTCTCGGCGTCGATCCGCAGGACGGATATCGCCATGTCGCGCGACTCGCGCGGGGCGAGCAGCGAGAGGAGCTGGGCCTGGGTGCGATAGGTGTCCCAGAGCGACCAGTTCTGGTAGTAGGTGAACGTCCCATGCGAGTCGACGGCGCGATGGGTCTTCTGGTCCCAGCCGGTGTAGCGGCCGTCGACGTCGCTGCCGACGTTGGGCGCGAGGAAGGACCGGTAGAGCGAGGAGTAGAACGTACGGCGGAGTTCGTCGCTGCCGCCCTGGGCCTTGACGCCTTCGAGGCGGTCCTCCCAGCTGCGCTGTGCGGCGCGCTCGACGCGGTCGAAGCTGTGGCCGCCCTCGGCACGGAGGTTGAGCGCGGCGCCCTTGGCATCGACGTAGCTCAGGGCCGTGGTGGCCTCGACGGTGCGGTCCTCGGTGGTGTCGAACCGCAGCCAGGCGCCGTTGCGGGCGTCGGTGGCCGAGGACTTCTTCGTGCCCTCGGTGACGGTGTCGCCGTTCCACGTGCCGGACGTGGTGAACGGCCGGTCGAAGTGGGTGACGGTGTAGACCGTGTACGGCTTGGTGTCCTGGCAGAAGCCACTGCCCGTGATCGCGGTCCGTACGGTGCGGTTGTCCAGGATCTCGACCTTGGACGACAGCGTCTTGTGCAGCGACTGGCCTGCGTTGAGCAGGACGTTGGCCTTGTCGGTGGCCGGGAAGGTGTAGCGCTGCACCCCGGTGCGCTGCGTCGCGGTCAGTTCCGCGTCGATACCGGTCTTCAGCCCGACCTTGTAGTAGCCGGGGCTCGCCTTCTCGTCGTCGTGGCTGAACTCGGCCGCGTACTTCGCGTAGTCGGTCTCGGTGACGTCACCGGTGGTGGGCAGGGTCGGCAGGTCGCCGCCCAGTCCGCAGCCGACGCCGGAGAGATGGACCGAGGAGAAGCCGCGGATGTGGTTCTCGCCGTAGTCGTACCCGGTGTTGTGGCCGGTGTCCGGGGAGAGCTGCACCATGCCGAACGGCACGGAGGCGCCGGGGTAGGTGTTGCCCTCGTTCTGGGTGCCGATGAACGGGTTGACCAGGTCGGTCAGCCGGCCGTCGGCCCGGGGCGCGGCCTGGGCCGTGGCCCCGGTGGTGAGGACACCGCCCAGGAGCGCGGCGGCGGCGAGTGCGGCCGCCGGGCCGCGCAGGCGCGGCCGTGGGATCCGGTGCATGGGGATACTCCTTAGGACAACGTTGTCAGAGCGCGATCATTCTTGGTTCCCCGTTGATCCACGTCAAGGGGTCGGACGGGCCGCTGTGGTCCGTCCCGCGCAGGGACGGACCACAGCGGCCTCGAAAGGTCGGACCTACAAGCAGCCAGCGACGACGTCCTTCGACGCATCGCGGATCAGCGCCTGCTGGGCGTCGTGGACCCGCTTCACATCGGGCTTGACGACCTTGCGGTCGTAGGTGAGCAGACCGTTCAGCTCGCCCTCCACATCGGAGATCTGCGTGTACACCGCGCCGTTGCCACCCTTGCAGGCCAGCGCGTGCACCTCGTCGAGCTTGGCCAGGTAGTCGTCGGTGTAGGTGGCCTGGTCGACCGCGATGTACGACTGCTGCACCGCCCAGGCGTGGCCGGGCACCGCGAGTCCGAGTCCGCCGTACTCGCCGCTCATCAGGGCCCGCCGGCCGTCAGGCTTCGGCAGCGCGGGGCTCGGATAGCCGTGCTCGTCGATGATGTCCCCGGTACCGCCGTCGGTACCCAGGTTGATCCCGGACATGCTGTTGATCAGGCGCGTCGGGTCCCAGGCCTTGGCCTGGTCGGCGATCCGGGCCTCGTCGTACTGGCCCCAGCCCTCGTTGAAGGTCACCCACATGACGATGGACGGGTGGCTGGAGTGTTCGTCGATCATCTCCTTCATTTCGTGCTCGTACTCGGCGCGGGCGGCGGCCGACGGGTTGACGGTGTTCATCGCCGGCATGTCCTGCCAGACCATCAGGCCCAGCTTGTCCGCCCAGTAGAACCAGCGGTCGGGCTCGACCTTGATGTGCTTGCGGACCGAGTTGAAGCCCATCGCCTTGTGCATCTTCAGGTCGTACGCGAGCGCCTCGTCGGTGGGAGCGGTGTGCAGCCCGTCCGGCCAGAACCCCTGGTCGAGCGTGGCCATCATGAAGACCGGCTTGCCGTTGAGCATGGTGCGCGGAGTGCCGTTCACCTTCTCGACGGCGACGGACCGCATGCCGAAGTAGCTGCCGACCCGGTCGGATCCGACCGTGACCTTGAGCTGGTAGAGGTGCGGATCGTCCGCGGACCACAGGTGCGGGTCGGGCACGGGCACCTTCAGTGCCGATCCGGTCCGCCCGGTGACCGTACCCACCTTGCGCCTGCCGTCGTACGCGGTAGCCGTGACCGGCACACCGGCCCGCACCCCGCGCACCTCGACGGCGACGTTCTCGCCCGCGACGTCCGGGGTGAGCTTCAGCGAGTCCGCGTGGTCGGCCGCGACCGGCTCCATCCAGACGGTCTGCCAGATACCGGAGGACGGGGTGTACCAGATACCGCTCGGGTCCAGGCGCTGCTTGCCCATCGGCGGGTTCTCGCCGTCCTCGGCGTCGGTCGGGTCGTAGACGCCGACGATCAGCTCCTGGGTGCGGCCGGGCTTCAGCGCGTCGGTGACGTCTGCGCTGAACTTGTCGTAGCCGCCCTTGTGTTCGGTGACCTTGTGGCCGTTGACGTACACCTCGGACTGCCAGTCCACGGCGCCGAAGTTCAGCCGGAGCCGCTGCGCCGAGCCGACCTTCCAGTTCTTCGGGACGGTGAAGGTCCGGCGGTACCACATGCGGTCCTCGTGCCGTTCGATGCCGGAGAGCTGGGACTCGACCGGGTACGGGACGAGGATCTTCTCACCGAGCTTCCTGCCGACCGGCGGCTGCTCCCCCGCCTTCGCCGCGGCGAACTCCCACGAACCGTTGAGGTTTTGCCAGTTGTCACGGGTGAGCTGCGGTCGCGGGTACTCCGGCAGAGCGTTCTTCGGTCCGACCTCATCGGCCCATGCGGTGCGGAGCTGGTACGTGGAGCGGTTGGGCCCGCTGGACCAGAAGGCGCCGACCTGCGTGCCGTCCTCGCCGGCCAGTGCGCCGTCCCCGTCGTAGCGGATGTCGGCCAGGCCCTTGGCGTCACCGGCCTTGTTCCCGACGACCGGTTCCTTGAGGGCGACGGTCAGGCTGCGCGGGTCGGCCGGATCCGCCTCGACCGCCCCGAGCGGCCACTCGGCCCCGCCGATCACGGCGTCGAGGTGGTTCACCAGACCGGCCGGAAGGGCGCCGAGCTTCTGGGCGAAGTCGAGCTTGAGGGTGCGGCCGTCGGCGAGCACGGTGGCGCCGATGGCGCCGTCGTACGCGAAGTCGTCCGGCAGCCGGAAGGCGGACTGCGGTACGGGCACCTTGGTGCCGCCCGGTTCGGTCCACTTGAGGTGGAGGTTGGAGCCGCCCTGGTGCTCGAAGTACTCGACCTTGAAGTCGTAGGCGGTCCCCGCGGTCAACTCGACCGGCTGGGAGGTCTGTTCCTTCTCCCAGTCGTCGACCCAGTGGTCGATGACCGGCTTCCCGTCGATCCAGAGGCGGAAGCCGTTGTCCCCGATCATGGAGAACGTATGGGCGCCGGACTTCTCCGGGACGATCTTCCCGGTCCACCGGATGCTGGCGTCGTCGGCCTGGCCGGTGGCCGAACTCAGCCGCGATTCCAGGGTCGGGAAGTCGATGGAGGGGTCGAAGCCGGTGGCCTTGAGCGTTCCGAAGTCGAAGGCCCCCGGGGCGGACTGGGTGTAGTACTCCCCCTTCAGCCCCTGCACTTCGGAGGCGGCTCCGGGGTCCTGGCCGGCTGCCGAAGCGGCGGGTACGGCGGACAGACCGGCGGCTCCCACGGCAGCTGCCAGGAACAGAATCAGTCTCTTGTCGATGCGCACGGATCCTCCTTGGTGAGGAAGGGTGGCGGCTCGTTGCAGCACGATGTACAACGTTGGAAGGAAAGGCAGTTGGCATGACAGCACGCCGAACGCGGCGCTGTCCAGGTCCATGACAAGCCCGGATGCGGAGCGGAGGAATACCGGAAGAGCCCACGTCAGAGCTCTGTGAACGGCGGCGCGGACCGGATCACCACGCCGTCCATCGGCATGCCCGGAAGGCGCCCGGCAAGGGCGTGGATCAGACGAGTTGGTAGAGACTCTTGGCGACCAGCCACAGGCCCGCCAGCAGGGAGAGCGTCACGATCGCCTGGTCCTGATGGCTCTCCGTCCAGTCGCGCAGCGCGCCCAGCCTCGCCCGGGCCTCCGTGGGCCGGAACGTCGCGTACAGCAACATCGCCAGCAGGCCGGAGGTCGCCAGCAGGCAGAAGACGAAGAGCGCCACGTACGAGCCGATGGAGGACAGGTGCGCCTGAACCACCGTGGCGGCTCCCGCGGCGACGAGGCCCCACGGCTGCAGGACGACGCCCAGGCCGGCCGCGGTCCACAGCGAGGCGTTGTCCAGCCGTGACAGCCACTTCGGGGACCGGCGCGGGCGGCTGCCCCGCCGCCTCTTCCGCTCCGCATAGACCACCATCCCGATGCCCAGCGCCAGTTTGAGCGCCAGGGCCGCCGTGGAGGGGGCGCTGCGAGGGGCGGGCGGCTTGCCGCCGGTCAGCAGGATCACCGCGGCCAGCACGAGGACCAGGCAGCCGAGCCAGGCAAGGACGAACGCGAGCCCCTTGCGTACGCCACGGGGCGTGGAGAGCAGGAGGATGAACGCGCTGTTGTGCAGGGGCCCCAGGTTGATGGCCAGCCCGATGATGACCAGATCAAGAACCATGCGCGGCACCGATCACCCTCGCGGTGCAGGCACGCGGCCCCGCACCGATGATCCTCACGGCGCCGTGCCCGGTGCCCGGGCTCCTCCCGGTGCGGGCACCGGGCCCCGCACCGATCACCCTCGCGGTGCAGGCACGCGGCCCCGCACCGATGATCCTCACCGCGCCGTGCCCGGTGCCCGGGCTCCTCCCGGTGCGGGCACCGGGCCCTGCACACTTCGTCTTCCCAGTGCGGTGCCCCATGCCCGAGCTCCTCGTCGCAGAGATGAATCCGTCCTCCGTCGACTTCGTAGCCCGTTGGCCGTCCCCCCGCCGCCGTACGTGCCGAACCGCTCACGAGAGAGACCCGAAAGGCTCTGTCGTGCTTCCGCCCCCGCCTTCTCGGCCGGGACGCCCGGGCCGGGAACTTCCGTTTCGATCAGGCCGGATCCGAACGAGAGGTTCCAGGTCGTGGCGCCTCGTCGAAGACGCAGTCGCCGCACAGCCCACCGCCCGGCACGCGGTAGTAGAGGCAGCACGTGCTCCTGCGGTAAGCCGGTCCGTGCGGTGCGCCCGTGCCGCGCAGATCCGGGTGGTCGAAGAGTTCGGCGGCCAGGGCGCGGGTGCGCGCGGCGGCGTCGGGCCTGCCATGGGTGCGCGCCCACACCATCAGTTGGCGCACGGCTCCCGCCAGCGCCGATCCGGCGTTGCCCCACAGCAGCCGGAGCGGCACGGGGGTGTCCCGGCGCACCGCCTCGCCGAGCGGGACGAGATGGCCGTACTGGACGACGTCCCGGATCCCGGCTGCCGAGCCCGGAAGCACGGTCCGCCCGTCGAGCCACAGGTCGTCCGGGGCGGGCAGCCGGGGGTCCCAGTGGAGGTCCTCGGCCCGCAGGGCCGGGACGCCGGCCGAGAGGACCGCGGACCCGAGCGCCGTCGACCACAGCCGCGCGGCCAGCCCCAGATGCGCGACGGAGGCGGCGACGCGTCGTTCGGTCGTCCCGAGCCGCGCCGCGACGGTGTCGATGCGGCCCGTGAGCGGTGCGTCCTCTCCCGCGTACAGCCGTGCCAGCGCAAGATGCCCGCCCTCGGGCACCGGGGTCGTCCGCAACGCGAAGAACCCGCCCGGACCTGCCTCTTCGTTCCCGTCCATCGCGCTGCCGCCTCCCCGATCCACCGGCCACCTGGTGTGACGCCACGGGCACCGGCAGTGCCGCGGCTCGCGGTTCACCGTATCCGTGCGGGATGATCGTTCTGACGTCGGCCGCGAGGAGGACTACCGTCGGGAGGAGGACACCGGGACTACTCCCGTACTACCAAAGCAGTAGGCCGAATCGCCGTCTCAGGGACGACGACGCGGCGGCTTTGAAGGGAGATCGTGGTGTACATGAGTTCCCTCGCGCTGTCCGTGCTGCTGTCACTGGTCTCCGCGGTCGCCTACGCGGCCGGGGCGATCGTCCAGGAGCGCGTGGCCACGGCCTCCGACGGCCGCTCACTCGCACCTCTGCGCAACCGGGTCTGGTGGGCCGCGGTGGCCCTGAACGGCGTGGGCGCCGTCCTGCACGTGGTGGCGCTGGCCTACGGCCCGCTCAGCCTCGTGCAGCCGCTGGGCGCCCTGACCATTGTCTTCGCCCTGCCGATGGCCGCTCTCTTCGTACGCCGCAGGGCCGGGGCGACCGCCTGGCGCGGCGCGCTCATGGCGACGGTGGGGCTTGCGGGACTGCTGGCCCTGACCGGAGGGTCCGACGCGCAGTCCCTCGGCGGGCCCGAGCAACTGATGCTCGCGATCGTGACATTCGGCGCGGTGGCCGCGCTGATGCTGGTCGCGAAGGCCATACGCCGGCCGGTGATACGCAGCGTGGTCCTGGCCGGAGCGGCGGGTGTCGCCTTCGGTATCGCGTCCGTGTTCACGAAGACCGTGGCCATGCAGTGGACCTCGGGCGAGGTGGGCGCGGGTCTGCCGACGCTGCTCGTGATCGCGGCGCTCGCGGGGGCCGGACTGCTGCTGTCCCAGGCCGCGTACCGCGGCGCGGGTCTGACGGCACCGCTCGCCACGGTGACGGTGGTGAACCCGGTGGTGGCCGCCGCGGTCGGCATCACGCTGTTCGGTGAGCAGTTCCGGCACGGCACCGCCGGCACGTTGCTCGCCCTCGCCTGCGGGGCCGTGGCGGCCGGCGGGCTGATCATGCTCACCACGGAGCGGATGAGCGCGGAGCGCCGCGAAAGCCGGCGGACCGCCGTCGGCGAGCACCCGCAGGGCGATGCCCACGCGGGCCAGGAACCCGGTGGCGCGACCGTCGCCGCACGTCCGCCGGGAGCCCTGCCTGTCGGCGCCTCCGGCGAGGACGCGGCGGATTTCGCCGGGCCCGCCGGCTCGCCGGACCCGGCGGGCGCACCGAACGGCCCGGCGGGCACGGTGCCCCGGCCGGTCCGGGCGACGACGCCGACCGTGGTGGCCTTTCCCGAGCCCGTGGCGCCGACACCGGCGGCGGCCGCGGGAACGTATCCCACGCCTCTGCCGGTGACGGTGCGGAAGCCGCTGGAGCGCCGGGTGGGCCGGGCGGAGTTCGGACCGGATCCGCGGCCGCCCGGCGGCGGCGCGCGCAGGGGCGCGTCCTCCACGGGGTCCACCGCATCTGCCGCCGCGGCCGGTGACCGGCCCGGCATTCAGACCTTGACGCCGCCCGCCCTGAGGTAGACCAGCGGGTCCACGTCGGAGCCGTAGTCGGGCCCGGTCCGGATCTCGAAGTGCAGGTGCGGCCCCGTAACGTTGCCGGTGGAGCCGGAGCGGGCGATGCGCTGTCCCCCGCCCACGTGCTGGCCGGAACGCACCAGGAGCGACGACAGGTGCGCGTACTGGCTGTACTTGCCGTCGCTGTGCCGGATGACTATCTGGTAGCCGTACGCCCCGCCCCAGCCCGCCGAGACGACCGTGCCGGGCCCCACCGCCTTCACCGACGTGCCGGTGGGCACGGGGAAGTCGACGCCCGTGTGGTAGCCGCTGGACCAGGAACCTTCCTGGTGGTACGGGGTGCCCGTGCGGGCCGCCACCGGAGCGGTGAGCCCGGAGTGCTTCTCCGCCCGCTCGGTCTTGCGGGTCTCCGTCCTGTGGGTCTCGGTCTTCTTGGGTTTCGGCTTCGCCTGCTGTGTCTGCTTCGGCTGGGCCGCCGGCTTCGGCTGAGCCTGCTGCGCCGGCCGGACCGTCTGCTTACGCTCCGGCTGTGCCGTCCTCTTCGGTGCGGGCGCCGCCTTTTCCTTGACGTCCTTGGCTGCCCTGACGGCCCTGGATTCGTCGGCGTCCTTGGCCCGTGGCGGCGACGTGGCATCCGTCTTCGGAGCAGCGCCCCTGACCGTCCTCGGGGTCCCTGCCAGGTCGAGGCTCAGACGCTGGCCCGGAAAGATCAGGTCCGGGTCGTCGCCGACGACCTTGCGGTTGGCCGAGTAGAGCCGCTGCCAGCCACCGTCCAGGCGCCGTTCGGCCGCGATCCCGGAGAGCGAGTCCCCGCGCGCCACGGTGTACGAGTCACGCTTGCCCGGCACCGTGGTCGGTGTGGCCTTCTTCGTCCCGGCGCTCTGCGAGGCGGAGGCACGGGGTGCGGCCTTCGCCTGCGTCCCGACCCCGGTCGTTCGCTCGGTCTGCGGGCTGAGGTCGGGTCCGTCACCGCCCCGCGTCAGGCCCGCCTTCCCCGAACAGACCGGCCACGCGCCCGGGCCCTGCCCCTCCAGGACCTTCTCCGCGATGGCGATCTGCTGGTCCCTGGTGGCCAGGTCCGCGCGCGGCGCATACTCCGTACCGCCGTAGGCAGCCCAGGTCGAGCGGGTGAACTGCAGCCCGCCGAAGTACCCGTTGCCGGTGTTGATGTCCCAGTTGCTGGTGGATTCGCACGCGGCGACCTTCTCCCACACATCACCTGACGCGGCACCCGCCGACGCCGCGGTGATGAGCGGGAGGGCGATGCCCGCACCGCCCGCCGTGACCGTGAGCGAGACACGGTTGATGCGGCTCGGCTGGTATCTGCGGTGCCGTCCGTTCGCGGCCATGACTTGGCTCCCCCACAGGCAGTAGGACACGTCGCAAGCGGTCAACTTATGTGCAGACAACGCGTGATGACAAGAGCACAGCGAGTTCCGGCCACCGGCGGAGGCCGGGCGGCACACAGCCCGAGCAGAACCGTGGACCACCGGCGGAGGCCGGGCGGCACACAGTCCGAGCGGAACCGTGGACCACCGGCGGAGGCCGGGCGGCACACAGTCCGAGCGGAACCGTGGGCCACCGGCGGAGGCCTGGCGGCACACGGTCCGTGCGGAACCGTTCCCCATTGACACGGTCGCTGTCGGCCAGCGACGCTTGGCGCGGGAGAGCGCTCTCCCGGCTATCGTGCGCGCGAACTGAAGGGGCATGACCGTCATGAGGGACGAAGAGATCGATCCGCTGCTGGAGAAGCTCGACCTGGCTCAGAAGGTGCGCCTGCTGACCGGTGCGAGCACCTGGCGTACACACGCCGAACCAGCTGTGGGACTGCGTGCCCTCACCCTCTCCGACGGACCTGCCGGAGTGCGCGGCGAGACCTGGGACGAGCGCGAGACATCGCTCGTCCTGCCCTCGCCGACAGCGCTGGCCGCCTCCTGGGACGAGCACCTGCTGACGGATCTGGGCGCGCTGCTCGCCTCGGAGGCGCGGCGCAAGGGTGTGGACGTGCTCCTCGCCCCCACCCTGAATCTGCACCGGTCCCCGCTGGGCGGCCGCCATTTCGAGTGCTTCTCCGAGGACCCGCTCCTCACCGCCAGGACCGGCGTGGCACTCGTCAAGGGCATCCAGTCCGGCGGGGTCGCCGCCACCGCCAAGCACTTCGTCGCCAACGACGCCGAGACGGACCGGCTGACCGTCGACGTCCGGATGGACGAACAGACGCTCCACGAGCTCTATCTCGCCCCCTTCGAGGCAGCGGTGGCGGCCGGCGTCCAGGCGGTCATGTCCGCGTACAACAAGGTCGACGGCGTCACCATGTCCGCCTCCCCGCTGCTGGAGCAGCCGTTGAAGGAGGGCTGGGGATTCGAGGGGCCCGTGGTCTCGGACTGGGGCGGTGTGCGCACGCTCCTGGACACCGCACGCTCCGCGCAGGACCTGGCGATGCCCGGGCCGGACGGCCCCTGGGCGCAGGGCCTGCTCACCGCGCTGGAACGGGGGCTGGTCTCCCCCGCGGCCGTCGACGACAAGGTGAGGCGGCTGCTCCGGCTCGCCGGGCAGGTGGGTGCGCTGGGATCGCCCCGGCCCGTGCGGCGGCCCGTCATCGCTCCCGGCGCGCAGCGGGCACTGCTGCGCCGGGCTGTCGCCGCGGGCTCGGTACTGCTCCGCAACGACGGGGACCTGCTCCCGCTGGACCGGGCGGGGCTGCGCTCGGTCGCGGTCATCGGTCCGCACGCCGCGGCGGTGCGCATTCAGGGCGGGGGCAGCGCGGAGGTGTTCCCCGAGGCGGTGGTGACTCCGCTGGCCGGGATCGAGGCGGCGCTGGACGGCTCGGCGAAGGTGACCCACCATCGGGGCCTGCCGCCATCCGGCCGGCCCCTCCCCCTCACCCTGGACAGGTCGCGCGATCCGCGCACCGGAGCACCGGGCGTGCTCGTCAGGCTGCTGGACCCGGACGGCGGCGAACTCCATGCCGAGCACCGGCTGTCCGGGCGGATCGTGGAACCCTCGGTCGTGGTCGACGGCGCCGCGGCCGTGGAGATCCGGGCCCTGGTCCGCCCCGACGTGGGTGGTGCCTGGACCTGGGCGGTGGGGGGGTGGGGGGTAATCTCCCTGTCCGTCGGCGGCGAGGTGGTGCTGTCCGGCACGTTCCCGGTGGACAGCGACGATCCGACCAGGGTCCATGTCGCCCCGCCTCTGCACCGCGCACAGGCCGAGCTGGTCGCGGGCGAGGAGGTGGAGGTCGTGGCGCGGCGCTCGCTGGCCCCGGGTTCGGGTGTGGCGACCGTTCTAGCCGCAGCCCCTCCCGCCGGCGACGCCTCCTCCGTCCTCGCCGAGGCCGTGGCCGCCGCGCGCGCCGCGGATGTCGCCGTGGTGGTCGTGGGCACGACCGAGGAGAGCGAGTCGGAGGGACACGACCGCGAGAGCCTTGACCTGCCCGACGGCCAGAACGCTCTCGTGCGGGCCGTGGCGCGGGCCAATCCGCGCACGGTGGTCGTGGTGAACTCCGGCGGCCCGGTCGCCCTGCCCTGGCACGCCCGGGTGCCCGCCCTGCTGCTCACCTGGTTCCCCGGGCAGGAGGCCGGCGGCGGACTCGCCGACGTCCTGTTCGGCCGGGCCGAGCCGGGTGGCCGGCTGCCGACCACCTGGGGCGCCGCGCAGGACGACGTACCGGTGCTCGGCACCGCCCCCGCGCCCGACGGGCGGCTGCACTACGAGGAGGGCCTGCACATCGGCTATGCGGCCTGGCTGCGGTCCGGGGCCGTTCCGGCCTACTGGTTCGGCCACGGGCTGGGGTACACGAGCTGGGAGTACGAGGATCTGACGGCCCCGGCGACGGTCCGGGCCGGAGAGGCCTTCGACGTACGCGTCCGGGTACGCAACTCGGGGCGACGGCACGGCCGCGAGGTGGTCCAGCTCTATCTGGCCAGGAAAGGCTCCGCGGTCGAGCGGCCGGCCCGGCGCCTGATCGGGTACGCGGCGGTCGGCGCGGAGCCCGGGGAGAGCGCGGTCGCGGTGATCCGGGTCCCTGGGCGCGCCCTGGCACACTGGTCGGCCATACGGCACGGATGGGAGACGGAGGCCGGCGACTTCGCCCTGCTGGGCGGCCGTTCGGCGGGCGATCTGCCGCTCGGCACCACGCTGACGGCGGTCGCATCACGGCACCCGGCCGGAACGGACGCCGACAGCGGTCCGGAGCGCACTGGAGAGCGCTCTCCACTGATGCTATAAATGCGCTCATGACGGATGCTCCACGATTGGCCGGTACACCCACCCTTGAGGACGTGGCGAGGGCGGCCGGTGTCTCCCGCGCCACCGTCTCCCGGGTGATCAACGGCGTACGCAATGTCGACCCGGTGATCCAGGAGGCCGTGCGCCGGGCGGTCTCCCTCACCGGGTACGCGCCCAACCGCGCGGCACGCTCCCTGGTGACCCGGCGTACCGACGCCATCGCCCTGGTGGTGTCGGGCGCCGGGGTCGACCCCGAACCGGCCGACGGCGCTCCGGCCGCGGACGCCGCCGATCCGGAGAGCGGGTCCTCGTTCACCGCGCAGGTCTTCGCCGACCCGTTCTTCGGCCGGGTGGTGACCGGGGTGGTCAACTACCTCCGGCCGCGCGGAATGCACCCGGTCCTGATGTTCGCCGAGACGTCACGGGCCCGCGAGGACGTGGTCTCGTTCCTGCGCCAGGGCAGCGCCGACGGCGCGCTGGTCGTCTCGACACACGCGGAGGACCCGCTGCCCGGCATGCTCACGGACGCCGGACTGCCCGCGGTGCTGTACGCGCGGCCCGCGCGGCCGGTCCGGATCAGCTATGTCGACCTCGCCCACCAGGACGGTGCGCGGCTGGCCGCCGAACATCTGCTGGCGCGCGGCTGCCGTCGCCTCGCGACCATCACCGGGCCGCTCGACGTGCCGGCCGGGCAGGACCGGCTGGCCGGTTTCCGCGACACGATGGCGCAGCACGGACATCCGTACATCCCGATCGCGGAAGGGCAGTTCACCCAGGAGAGCGGCGAGGCCGCGATGGAGCGGCTGCTGGCCGAACACCCGGACCTGGACGGGGTGTTCGCGGCCAACGACCTGATGGCGATGGGCGCCTGCCATGTGCTTCGGGAACAGGGACGACGGGTGCCCGAGGACGTCGCGGTGATCGGTTTCGACGACAGCAGCGCGGCGTCCGCCTGCCGGCCGCCGCTGACCACGGTCCGCCAGCCGGTCGAGGCGATGGCCGCCGAGATGGCCCGGCTGCTGATCGACGGCCTGTCGAAGCCGGACGGAGCGACGACATCGGTGATCTTCGAACCCGCACTGGTGGTACGCGACTCGGCATAGGCCCGGCACCGGTCCACGTGCGGGTCCGGCGGCCACCGGCCGCTGCCCCGGGGGGTGTTGTGCTGCCCGGCCGCAGCGGAAAGGATCAGGTAGGTGCTGCGCTACTTGATCGGGGTCCATGGTGAGTCTGACCGACCGGATACTGCCCCTGGTGGGCGTCGCTCTCGGAGCGCTCATGTCCTTCCTCGTCAGCAGTCTGAACGAGCGGGCGAGGTGGCGCAGGCAGCAGGCGGTGCGGTGGGACGAGCACCGCTTGACCGCCTATGCGGAGTACGCCCATGCCGTGAAGGAGTTGGCCGCCCGCTATCACATGATCGCCGCGGCCCGGGGTCTGGTGTCGGGGCCCATGGAGCTGGAACCGACTCCCGAAGTGCTCACGGAGCTCGGCGAGCTGGAGTCACGCCGTTCCGCCCTCTCCGAGACGCTCGGGCTCCTCGGCGACACCGAGGCGAACACGGCGTCCAAGACGCTGGACCACTGCCTGTGGCGGCTGGAGACCTTGGCCCGGGGCGTCCCGACAGAAGTCGAACAGAACTGGGATCAGGCGCTCCAGGAGTTCCGGAGTGCGCGCAGCCGCTTCGTGGAACGCGCCCGGGCGAGTCTCGGCGTGCCGGGAGCCGTCGCCCGGGACGTGACCTGGCCGGCCGCCTGGCGCCCCACGTCCCGGTCATCGCCCTCGCCCTCGCCGTGAGGGGAGGCCCACTCCTCGGCCCCGCCACCTCGCGGCGCGGGGCCGGTGACGCCACCGCAGCGCCTCGCCGCCTCACAGCCCCGGCCTCGTGCCCCGCCTCACCCCGTCGCGTCCGACACCGTCCGTGCGCGCTCCCTCCCCCGTACCGCGTCCGCGGCCGTGCGGAACCCCGGCGCCGAAGGGCCTGACTGCGCCTCGGGGGACGGCCGGCTGCCGCCCCGGGCCAGGAAATCGGACAGCGGGAGCGTCGCGGCACCCACCGTCACCGCGTCGGGGCCGAGGCGGCCCAGCTCGATCGTGGTGCGGGCCGCGGCATGGCGGAGCGCGTACTCCTGGGCGTAGCGGCGGATGTCGGGCAGCAGATGCGGGCCGATCAGCAGACCGGCCCACCCACCGAGCAGGATGCGCTCGGGCAGGAAGAGGTTGATGAGGTCGCCCAGGGCCGCCCCCAGGCATTCGGCCGTCTCGTCGAGCAGGGAGACGGCCAGGGGGTCGGGTGCGCCGCCCGAGCCGGGGTAGGCGGCGGCGAGCAGCGCGGCGAGCGCGGTCTCGTCGTCGGCGTCGGCTGGCAGTGGGCCGCCCGCCTCGTGCCAGCGCTCGCGCATGGCCTCGGCGCCCGCGTACGCCTCCAGGCAGCCGATCGAGCCGCACCGGCAGCGGCGGCCGCGCAACTGCACCGTGGTGTGGCCCCATTCGAGGGCCAGGCTGCTGCGGGCCTCTCCGAGCAGGTCGCCGTGGTTGACGCAGGCGCCGACTCCGGAGCCGATGAGGGCGACGGCCGAGACCCCGGCGCCGCGTCCACCGCCGAACCACATCTCGGCCTGGCCGAGGGTCTTGGCTCCGTTGTCGATGAAGAACGGCACCTCGGACGGGATCCGGACGGCGTCGCGGAGCAGCCGCTCGAAGGGGACGGCGCTCCAGTCGATGGTCTGGCCGTGGACGACGGCCCCCACGTCACCGACCGCACCGTCCGGCGCGTGGCGCTCGATGATGCCGGGGACGCCGATGCCGATGCCGAGGAGCCGGCCCGGATCGGCGCCCGCGTCGCGCAGTACGTCGGCGACCCCGCTGCGTACGTGTCCGACGATGCGGTCGACGTCGTAGCCGTGCTGGGCCAGCAGCCGTTCGGTGCGGGCGAGCTCGGTGAGGGCGAGGTCGAAGAGCTCGACCCTGATCCGTGTCTCTCCGATGTCGATCCCGATGAGGAGGCCGCCGCCCGGGGCGACGCGCAGCAGGGTGCGGGGACGGCCGCCGTCGGAGTCGACGACGCCGGCCTCCTCCAGGAGGCCCTCGGCGGAGAGTTCCGCGACGACGTTGCTGATGGAACCTGAACTCAGCCCCGTCGCGGGGCCGAGCTCCTGGCGGCTCAGCGGGCCGTCGAAATACAACCGTTGCAATACCCTCGCCCGGTTGCCCCGTCGCAGGTCACGCACGGTCCGTCTGTTGCGCTCAGCCATGTGGCTCCTTCCCTTCCGGCAACATACCGCGACCGCAGGACTTGACGCGACATTCTCTCACCTCTTAAATCACGTCATAAATTAAGTCCTGAAGGCCGTTCGGTTCTCGAACGCGGCCTTCCTCCCCGGAAAGGGGCCATCCCGCATGCGCACCATCAGAGCCGCAGCAGCCGCCACCCTCGCGATCTCCATCGCCGCCGGAGTCACCGGCTGCGGAGGCGGTACGTCATCGAGCGGCGGCAGCAACGATTCACCCAAGACCCTCACGTACTGGGCCTCCAACCAGGGCCCCAGCATCGAGGCCGACAAGAAGATCCTGACGCCCGAGCTGAAGAAGTTCGAGGAGCAGACCGGCATCAAGGTCAAGCTCGAGGTCGTCCCCTGGGCCGACCTGCTCAACCGGATCCTCGCGGCCACCACCTCCGGTCAGGGCCCGGACGTCCTGAACATCGGCAACACCTGGTCGGCCTCGCTCCAGGCGACGGGAGCGCTGCTGCCCTGGGACAAGGCGAACTTCGACGCCATCGGCGGCCGTGACCGCTTCGTGGACTCTGCGGTCGCCTCGGCCGGCGCGGAGGGCAAGGACCCCTCCGCTGTCCCGCTGTACTCGCTCGCGTACGCCCTCTACTACAACAAGAAGAGCTTCGCCGAGGCGGGCATCGCGGGGCCCCCGGCCACCTGGGACGAACTGGTCGAGGACGGCAAGAAGCTCTCCAAGAACGGCAAGTGGGGCCTGGGCGCGGAGGGCTCCAACCTCTCCATCAACATCCACCAGACCTTCGTCCTGGCACAGCAGCACGGCGCGGACTTCTTCGACGCCGCCGGAAAGCCGACGTTCACCTCCGACGGTGCCGTCGCGGCCGTGAAGCAGTACATCGACTTGATGGCCAAGGACAAGATCATCGCGCCGGGCAACGCCGAGTACGCCCAGAACCAGTCCCTGACGGACTTCGCCAAGGGCAAGACCGCGATGGTGCTGTGGCAGGCCGCCGCCTCGACGTTCGCCTCCCAGGGCATGAAGCCCGAGGACTGGGGCGCGGCCCCCGTGCCCGTCGCGTCCGGCACCCCGGGCCAGGGCAAGAACATCAACTCGATGGTCGCCGGCATCAACATGGCGGTGTTCAAGAACACCAAGAACATCGACGGCGCCAAGAAGTTCGTGAAGTTCATGACGAGCGACGCCGAGCAGAAGCTGCTCAACAAGACCTACGGGTCCATCCCGCCGGTCAAGACCGCCCAGGCCGACGCCGCGTTCTCGGCGCCCGACCTCGCGGTCCTGCGCGACACGCTGGCCAAGAGCGCGGCCCCGCTGCCGCAGGTGCCCAACGAGTCGCAGTTCGAGACCGCCGTCGGCACCGCGGTCAAGGAACTGTGGGCCGACGCCGCAGCCGGACGCCCCGTGACCACCGAATCCGTCAAGGCGCGCCTCGAAAAGGCCCAGCAGACGATGCAGCAGTAAGGCACCTTCCATGACCGCCACCGTGACCACCGACAGCCGGACCGAAAAGTCGGACAGGGTGACGAGCCGGGGCACCGGGGGTGCGCGCAGGAGACTGCCGCGCATCCCCGACCGGATCCGCCAGGGCGGACTGCCCTACCTCCTGCTCCTGCCGGCCGTCCTGCTCGAACTTCTCATCCATGTGATCCCGATGATCATCGGGATCGTGATGAGCTTCCGCCGGCTCACTCAGTTCTTCATCGGCAACTGGGGCGCAGCGCCCTGGACCGGCCTCGACAACTACAAGATCGCCGTCGACTTCAACGCCCCGATCGGCGAGGCGCTGCTCCACTCGTTCTTCGTCACCTGCGTCTTCACGTTCTTCGCCGTCGGCCTGGCGTGGCTGTTCGGTGTCACGGCGGCGATCATGCTCCAGGAGAACTTCCGCGGCCGCGGGTTCCTGCGGGCGATCTTCCTCGTCCCGTACGCCCTGCCGGTCTACGCGGCCGTCATCACCTGGGCGTTCATGTTCCAGCGGGACAACGGACTGGTCAACCACGTGCTCCACGACCAGCTCGGGCTGACCGACCAGCCGTCCTTCTGGCTGATCGGCGACAACAGCATCTACGCGCTGATCGTCGTCTCGGTCTGGAAGGGCTGGCCGTTCGCCTTCCTCATCGTGATGGCGGGGCTGCAGAACATCCCGCGCGAGCTGTACGAAGCCTCCGCGATCGACGGCGCCGGCATCTGGCAGCAGATCCGCAAGATCACGCTGCCGTCGCTGCGCCCGGTCAACCAGGTCCTGGTGCTCGTCCTGTTCCTCTGGACGTTCAACGACTTCAACACCCCGTACGTGCTGTTCGGCAAGGCGGCACCTTCGAGCGCGGACCTCATCTCGATCCACATCTACCAGTCGTCGTTCGTCACCTGGAACTTCGGCACCGGATCGGCGATGTCCGTGCTCCTGCTGCTGTTCCTGCTGGTCGTGACGGCCGTCTACCTGCTCATCACCTCGCGCGGAAGGAAGGGTGCAGATGCCTAGCCATGCCCAGCCGGCCGCACTGTCGAGAGCGGCCGGATCAAGATCACGGTCCCGGTCGCCGATGGCCGCGCCGCAGTCCTTCCTCTGGACCCGCCGCATCATCCTGGCCTTCCTGACCGCCTTCGTCCTGCTGCCCGTGTACGTGATGATCAGCAGTTCCCTCAAGCCGCTCCAGGACGTCTCGGGGAAGTTCCACTGGATCCCGTCCGGGCTGACCGTCAAGCCGTACCTCGACATCTGGGACACCGTCCCCCTCGCCCGGTACTTCGTCAACTCGCTGTTGGTGGCGGGCTCGGCGACGGTCCTCTCGGTGATCATCGCGGTGTTCTCCGCGTACGCCGTCAGCCGCTACAAGTTCCGCGGCAAGCGGGTCTTCACCGTCACGGTGCTCTCCACCCAGATGTTCCCCGGCATCCTCTTCCTGCTCCCGCTGTTCCTCATCTTCGTCAACATCGGGAACAGCACCGGGATCGCGCTGTACGGCTCGCGCGGCGGGCTGATCCTCACGTATCTGACGTTCTCGCTGCCGTTCTCCATCTGGATGCTCATCGGGTACTTCGACTCGATCCCCAGGGACCTGGACGAAGCCGCCCTCGTCGACGGCTGCGGACCGCTCGGCGCCCTGTTCCGGGTCGTCGTGCCTGCCGCGGTGCCGGGCATCGTCGCCGTCGCCGTGTACGCGTTCATGACGGCCTGGGGCGAGGTCCTCTTCGCCTCCGTCATGACCAACGACACCACCCGCACGCTCGCCGTCGGCCTCCAGGGCTACGCGACACAGAACGACGTCTACTGGAACCAGGTCATGGCCGCCTCGCTCGTCGTCAGCGTGCCGATCGTCGGCGGGTTCCTGCTCCTCCAGCGCTACCTCGTCGCCGGCCTCACTGCGGGAGCCGTCAAGTGACCATTTCGGAAAGGAAGTCCGTGAACGACCTCAGCGCCCTCCCGGCCGACTTCACCTGGGGCGTAGCCACCGCCGCGTACCAGATCGAGGGAGCCGTGACCGAGGACGGCCGCGCGCCCTCGATCTGGGACACCTTCTCCCACACCCCGGGCAAGGTGGCCGGTGGCGACACCGGGGACGTGGCCTGCGACCACTACCACCGCGTCCCCGAGGACATCGCCCTGGTCAAGGAGGTGGGGGCGGGCGCGTACCGCTTCTCGCTCGCCTGGCCGCGGATCGTCCCGGGCGGTGACGGCCCGGTCAACGAAGCCGGTCTCGACTTCTACGACCGGCTCGTCGACGGGCTGCTGGATGCCGGGATCACCCCGTTCGCCACGCTCTACCACTGGGACCTGCCGCAGGCGCTCCAGGACCGGGGCGGCTGGACGGTCCGCGAGACCGCGGAGCACTTCGCCGCGTACACCGCGGTCGTCGTGGACCGCCTCGGGGACCGGGTCAAGGACTGGGCGACGCTCAACGAGCCGCTCTGCTCGGCGTGGATCGGACACCTCGAAGGCACGATGGCTCCGGGTCTCACCGACCTCACCGCCGCCGTCCGGGCCTCCTACCACCTGCACCTGGGCCACGGCCTCGCGGTGCAGGCGATCCGGGCCGCGACCCCGGACGCCCGCGTCGGCATCGTCAACAACCTCAGCCCGGTGGAGGCCGCCACCGACCGCGAGGCGGACCGGGCCGCCGCGGTGCGCGGGGACGGCCACATCAACCGCTGGTGGCTCGACCCGATCCTGGGGCGCGGCTACCCGCAGGACATGGTCGACCTGTACGGGGTCGAACTCCCGGTCCGGGAAGGCGACATGGAGCTCATCTCGGCTCCGCTCGACTGGATGGGTGTGAACTACTACTTCCGCCAGGTCGTCACCGCCGACGCGACCGGCCCCGTCCCGCACGCCAAGCAGGTCTACCTGCCCGGTTCCCGCCACACCCACATGGACTGGGAGGTCCACGCGCAGGGCCTGGAACAGCTCCTCCTGCGCCTGACCGAGGAGTACGGCGTCCAGCGCCTGTACGTCACCGAGAACGGCGCCGCGTACCAGGACGTCGTCCTCGCCGACGGTTCGGTGCACGACCCGGAGCGGACCCAGTACCTGGAGGAGCACCTCGCCGCCTGCGCCCGCGCCGTCCGCAAGGGTGCGCCGCTCGCCGGCTACTTCGCCTGGTCCCTGCTGGACAACTTCGAGTGGGCGTACGGCTACGACAAGCGGTTCGGCCTCGTCCACGTCGACTACGCGACACAGCGCCGCACCGTCAAGAGCAGCGGCCGGCGGTACGCCGAGCTGGCCCGCGAAGTGGCGGCGGGCCGCTCACGCAAGGCCGCCTGACCTCTCGGTGAGGGCGTAGGGGCCACCCCGGCAGCCTCCGGCCGCGACGGACGACCGTCGCCGCCGGAGGTTTCTCGTCTCGCGCCTCTCGGTGCGTGGCTCTCGGTTCGCGCCTCTCGGCTCGTGCCCCGTTCGGCCAAGAATTCGACAAGTCCGACTACGGGTTGTCCGATCCTCGGCGCGGAACCTCCTCCACGTGATTGATTTCCCTGTACAGCTACTGCGGCAACGCCGTGTTGAGGGGGCGCATCGTGAGGACGAAGAGCGTGAACGGCCGTGCGACAGGGTGGCGGACTCGCGCGGTCGCGGCGGCGTGCTGCCTGACCCTGTCAGGTGCGGGGGCGTGTTCGTCGGGGCCCGAGCACAGCAACCGGGCGCGCATCCAGGTGGACCGGCCCGAATCCCTGGCCGACGCCCCGGTCCAGGTCCGGGTCACGGGCCTGCATCCGCACGAGGAGGTCACCCTGACCGCAGGCTCCGTGGATCGTGAGGGCGTTCGATGG
Organism: Streptomyces poriferorum; assembly: GCF_019399235.1. Classification (GTDB taxonomy): domain Bacteria; phylum Actinomycetota; class Actinomycetes; order Streptomycetales; family Streptomycetaceae; genus Streptomyces; species Streptomyces poriferorum. The sequence goes on from NZ_JAELVH010000157.1 coordinate 34,489, forward strand.
GCCAGTCAGGCTGTCGTCACCGCGAACGATTCGGGAACGGTGGACCTGGACCGTGCACGATCCCGGTCAGGCACCTACCGCGGCGTGGACGGCATGGGGCTGTTCTGGTCCATGAAGCCGCGTGACATGGACGCGGGCAAGGCGGCGTTCTTCCCGAAACTGCCGGAACAGCAGGCGTCGTACAAGGTGACTCTCGCTGTGGAGGCGGGCGGCAAGCCGATCGCGACGCGCTCGCTGACGCGAACGTGGATGAGCGAGGGCACGGTCCACCAGGCGTTGAGCGGGGGCAGGAACGGCGTGTTCGGGGCCCTTTACCTGCCGCCTCCCCACGCGCCTCGACGCGCACCGGTCCTGAGCATCGGCGGCTCGGAAGGCGGAATCAGCAACTCGTTCGCCGCCGCGTTGCTCGCCTCCCACGGGCACCCCGTTCTCGCTCTCTGCTACTTCGGCTGCCCGGGACGTCCGGAGACCCTGGAGAACATCAAGCTGGAGTACTTCGCCACGGCCGCCCGTCTTCTGGACCGGCGGTACGGCGCGGGTACCCGCAAACCTGTCGTGATCGGGATCTCCCGCGGCACGGAGGCAGCCCAGCTCCTCGCCCACACCTACCCCGGCCTCGTCAGCGACCTCGTGCTCTACGCACCGTCCCGGAGCACCACCCCGGGGTACCCGCACGGCGTGGCATGGACCCGGGACGACGACCCGCTCGATTTCACACCCATCCCACTGGACGACGTCAACGGCGACATCCTGGCCGTCGCGGGGGACGACGACCGGCTCTGGCAGTCGGCCGACGCCGCCCGCAGCATAGGGGACGAGCGAACGCGCCCGGGCCGGCAGCGCGAGGCACTGGTCTACAAGAACGCGGGGCACCACATCGGCTGGTATCCCTACAGCGCCACGGCCCGGTACGCCAAGAACCCGATCTCGGGCAGCTACATGGATCTCGGCGGGACCCTGGCCGGGAACGCCCACGCACAGGCCGATGCCTGGCCCCGCGTGCTCAGCCTCCTCGGTGGGTGAGACGGCATCTTGGAGAACTCGGCCGCCTTACGCCGGCCGAGGGGCACGTCCACGGGATTCACTCGCCGCGCCCGGTCCCGCCGGTCGCCGACGGCCAGTTGGCCAGCAGGAAGTGCAGTGCCTCGACGGCACGCTCCCACGACGTCTGCACCGCTCGCGGCGCACCGAATCCGCCGTCCGCCTCAAGGGCGGTGAACCCGTGGAAGGTGCTGCGCAGCAGCCGTACCGCGTCCGTGAGATCGGGTTCGGTCAGGCCGTAGGCGCGCAGCATCGACGAGGTGGTCTCGACGGTCCGGTGGTACGCGGGCGCCGCGGCGACGACGGCAGGATCGACGCGCATCCGCGTCGCCTCGTACCGGCCCGGGCACTCCAGCGCGAAGGACCGGTAGGCGTCGGCGAAGGCGATCAGGGCGTCCCGGCCGGCCCGGCCGGCCACGGCGGCCTCGATCCGGTCGATGAACTCGCCCGCGGCCAGCAGCGCGACCCTGGTACGCAGATCCTGGAGGTTCTTGACGTGGGAGTACAGGCTGGCGTCCTTGACGCCGAAGCCGCGGGCCAGCGCGGAAATGGTGACCTTGCCGAAGCCGATCGAATCGGCCAGGTCGGCCGCCGCCGCCACGACCCGGTCGGTCGTGAGCCCCGCGCGAACCATCCCCACCCCCGTCGACGTACTGCCTAGACCCCTTAGCTTTCTCCGGAATATACACAGGCGGGGGCCGGGCCGGGAAAGCCGGCGGCCCGCGGTGGCCACGGATTGCCGTGAGCACCGCGGGCTATTGCGCCGCGCCGACAGCGGGGAGTGGGACGACGCGGGCAATTTGGGGGGAGAGCGCTCTCCTGGCAAGCAGGGCGCGTCTGCCGAGAAGAGCGAGCGCTCCCGGCACTTGGCGGTTACCGGCCGTTCCGGCACTTGCCGGTTACCGGCCGTTCCGGCAGCACAGGGAGCGGCGCCGGCCGGTCCCGCAAGTACGTGATCCCGTGAAATTCCGCGGCACCGAGGCCAGTAAGGCTGCGAAGGCCGGCGGGGACCCACCCTCCTCTTGTGGAGCACCGCCGGACGGGATCCTGGCGGGCGCGGCCCTGTCGCCATGCGAACCTCCACGCCACTCCGCGTCCGCGCACATGGGGCGTGCGGCACGAAGAGGGAGGCAGCTGGATCGCACATCGCGGAGAGGCCCTTGGTGACGGTGACCGGAACGAGCGGGAGAGCGCTCTCCCGTTGGTTTTCAGTGTTGCGCCGCAGCGCGAGAACTGTCAAGGGATGCCCTGAACAACAGCAGCACAGCCGCCTGTTGGTGGTACACGCGGGTACCCGACGGGCGGCCGACGAATCTGCGGATTTCACAGCTGACGAGCAGATCGGCGAAGCAGACAGAGCAGGTGCCGTACCCCGACGCCGATGTCCGACGTGCCCTGGGAACGGTGCCTGACGGGCGAGGCGGGTGTCCACGCAGACACCGATCCCGCCAAGCGCTTCGTCAAGCGCTTCGTCAAGCGCCAGGAACTCTTCCCACGGCTCCCGCACGCACGCACGGACCGGCCCCGGAGCGGGAGGGGCCGGGTGTCGTCCGTCCTTGAACAGGCCGTCCTCCCGTCCCGTATCCATACTGGACAGCGCGGCCTCCCCGTGCCCCGCCCCGGTCTGAGTACCGG
>NZ_JAELVH010000158.1 GCF_019399235.1 Streptomyces poriferorum
CGGTGGGTGACGGCGTCGGCGTCGGCTCCGTCGGGGTGGGCGTGGGCTCGGTGGGTGACGGTGTCATGCCGGTCGGGGACGGGGAGGGCGACTCGTCCCCGGCGCAGTCGATCTCGGCGGCGAACGGGAACTGGTGGATCTCGCCCGCGTCGACGGACGAGGAGCCGTCTTCCGCCAGAGGGCCCGCCGTCAGTTCCCGCACCACGATGGTGCCCTCGATGTTGGACGGGTCGAGGTCCGTGAGGTGGGCGCGGGGCGCGAAGACGGTGCCTTCCAGGGAGTCGCCGTCCGCCATCGTGATGTCGGTGGCGTCGGGGAAGTTCCACAGCATGTACGGGGCCTGCTCGCCGGAGACCCCGGCGAGGGTCGGCATGCGCCAGACGTACGTACCGTCCGTCCCGGTGGTGTCGACGTCGACCACGAACGGGGTCGTCGCCGTCGGGGGTGTGTTGAAGGTGATCTGGGAGAGGTTGTTCAGCTGCTCACCGGTCAGCCGGAGCACGTTCGTCTCTCCCTCGGTGAGGGTGACGTAGGCGTTGGTCCCGGCCGGGAAGCCGGTCTGGTCGGGCAGCGGGTTTCCGGCGGCGTCGCGCAGGATGACGTTCGTGTCGCAGGTGTCGATCGCGTCGGAGCGGTCGCGGTAGGTCGAGAAGAGCGCGTCGAGGTCGGGCAGCCCCGTGGTGTCGGTGACCGACTCGACGGGCTGACGGACGGTCGTCTCGATCCGCGGCGTCGAGTTGTGCGCGGCGCCGGCCGCGACGACCTGGGTGTTGACCTCGGCGTTGTTGGCGTCCATGTCCAGGACGGACGACCCGGTGCCGTCCCCGATCTTCACGTAGCCGTCGCTGAGGACCTTCAGTACGCCCTGGGGGGAGCTGTTCGCGTGGTCGGCCCTGCCGCCCACGAGCAGGGCCGTCGGGTTGTCGTCGCCGGGTGCGGTGAAGGTGCCGGGGGTGTGCAGCGCGACGTTGTACCCGGGGCCGTACGTGAGGTTCCCGCCGATGGCCACCGAGCCCTCGGTCTCCGTGCTGCCCAGGGTGGCGTCGTCCTGGACGAGCACGCCGAAGCCGTTGTCCCCGGCCAGCGGATTGCCCGAGTAGTCGGCCGCGGCCGGGGCGGCGGCGGACAGACACAGGGCGCAGACCGTGGTGACGGCGGCTGTGGTGGCGGCTGCGGCTGCGGCGAGCTTGGTGCGTTTCATGCCGGGGACCGTAGGTGTGATGGTCAGGTCACAGGGAAAGGCGAGGCCGCAGGGTCACCCGCACGGCCGCCGCACTCCCACGGACGGCGTCCCGTGCACGGAGACCGGACCCGGCCGGCGACCGGTTTCGGCCCGAGGGCCGTACCCGCCCCGTCCGTCCCCGGCTGCCGGGCTCGTCCCATCCGCCCTGGGAGGTGCGGGCATGAGCGAGGACACGCGTACGAAACTGCTCGCGGGCGCCCTGACCACCCTCACCGAGCAGGGCATCGCCAGGACCTCCGCACGCGCCATCGCGGCGGCGGCCGGTGTCAATCAGGCGCTGGTCTTCTACCACTTCGGCACCGTCGACGAACTGCTCGCGGCAGCCTGCCGGCACGCGGCCGAACAACGGGTCGCCCACCACCGCGAACGCCTCAACGAAGTGCGTACGCTCTCCGGACTTCTCCAGGCCGCACGCGAGTTGCACGCCACCGAACGCGACGCGGGCCAGGTCGCCGTGCTGGGACAACTGCTGGCAGGCGCGCAGACGCAGCCACGGCTCGCCGCCGCCACCGCCGCCGGACTCGCCATGTGGACCGAGGAGATCGAGCAGGTCCTCGCCCGTGTCCTGACCGGCACCCCGCTCGCCGAGTTCGTGGACGTCGCCGGACTGGCCAAGGCGGCCTCCGCCGCGTTCGTGGGCCTGGAACTGTACGAGGGCGTCGACGCGTCCGGCGCCGAGCAGGCCCTGGCAGCACTGGACCAGCTCGCCGGCCTGGTCGCCGCGCTGGAAGGCCTCGGCCCGGTCGCGCAGCGCGCCGTACGCTCCCGGCTGCGCCGCTCGGCCACCGCCTGACACGGGGCGGCCGACGCGGAGCCTGCCGCGCCGGGCCGCCGGGAACTGCCCGGCCCGGCAGCCCGTCCTGAGAAGCAAGGTCAACAAGCGGACGGGACAAGCGGAACAACATGGTGGAACGGACGGACGGCGATGCGGCCCCGGCCGCTTCGGCGGGGACGACGACGGACAGCGATGCGGCCCGGGCGGCGAGGACCGGAGTCTCCCGGTGGGCGTGGGAGCGGCCGGGGCGGTGGACGCGGGGCCGGGTGATCGCCGGACTCGCCCTCCTCACGGCTCTCCTGCTCGCCTTTCCCCGGGTGCTGCCCAACCGGCCCGGCCACCTGGGAAGCCTGCTGGAGGCGTTCCTGCCCTGGCTCGGCCTCGTGATTGTTGTCCTGCTCGCCTGCGCCCTGCTGCGCCGCTCGGTCACGGCACTCCTGTTCCTGCTCCTGCCGGTGGCGGCCTGGGCGTACGCGTTCGGCGGTCTGTTCCTCGCCGCGCCGGAGCCCGGCGAGCGCGATCTGGTCGTGGTGCAGCACAACGTGAGCGACGTGAACACGGACCCGGCAGGCACGGCCCGTACGCTCGCCGGGGCCGGGCCGGACCTGATCGCGCTGGAGGAACTGGTGCCGGCCGCCCTGCCGGCGTACGAGAAGGCCCTCGCCCCGGACTTCCGGTTCCACGAGGTCCGGGGGACGGTCGGGATCTGGTCGAAGCACCCGCTCACCGACACCCGTGCGGTGGACATCAAGCCCAAGGAGATCGAGGAGGGCTGGAGCCGCGGGCTGCGTACCGTGGTCCACACCCCGCAGGGCGAAGTCGCCGCGTACGTGGCCCACTTGCCGTCGATCCGCGTCGGAACGAGCGGATTCGCCTCCGCATGGCGGGACGAGAGCGCCCATCTGCTGGGCCGGGCCGTCGCCGCCGAGACGGTGGGCAGGGTGATCGTGCTGGGCGACCTCAACAGCACGGTCGACGACCGCGGTCTGTCCCCGTTGACCTCACAGCTGAACGTGTCGGAACGCGGCTTCGGCTTCAGCTTCCCCGCGTCCTTCCCGCTGGCGCGGATCGACCAGGTCCTGGCCCGCTCGGCCACGGTCGGCCGCATCCACACCCTGCCCGCGACCGGCAGCGACCATCTGCCGATCACCGCCCGGATCACGCTGCGTTGAGTGACCGGCCCACAGGCCTCCGCACCCCGCTTGTGTGATGATGCACGGACAATTTTGGCCCGGTTCCTGGGGAGGGTCCGGGTGCGGAGCAGGGGTGGGAGCACAGCGTGGGCAAGGACGGGACGTCGATACCGGACGAGGAGTGGGAGCGCTTCCTCCGGGACGCCGAGGCCGGGACCCCGGGAGCGCCCGAGGAGCCGTCGGCACGGGCCAGGATGGTGGCGAGCCGCCTGGCGGAGGATCCCGGACCGCCGGAGGCCTGGCGTACGCACCGGCCGCCGGCGCGGTCGGGCGGCAGGGCCCGGTACTTCGTCGCCTTCTTCGTCCTGGTCGCCCTGCTCGTCGTGGCCATGGACCCGGGCCGGGTCACCGGGTGGTTCGGCGGGGACGGCGGCAGCGGCGACACCGCGCCCCTCGCCGCCGAGTCGGAGCGCCCGACCGGGCCGCCCGCGACGGAGGCCGCCGCGCAACGCCCCACCCTGGACGACCCGTTCAGAGGTTCCCCCGCGGCCCAGTGGGGTGACGGGGTGGCCGCGCTCCCGCTTCCCGAGGCGCGCGCCACGGGCTGGATGAGCAAGGCGCAGGTCGCCCAGGCACTCGTACGTTCCCGGGACTTCCTCTTCTCCTCCGGCCTCGATGCCGGCGTGCTGCGCGGGGAGCGGCCGGCGAAGGCGATCGCGCTGATCAATCCGCATCAGAAGGACGTCCAGGATTACGTGAGCGCGGCGTTCCGCACGCCGAGCGCCGAGCACGACCCCCTGAAGCTGTTCAGCCGCTTCGCGCCGTCGAAGGTGCGGATCGTCGGGGACGTGGTGAAGACCCGCGGCCTGATCACGTACCGCGAGGGCAAGCGCGGCGCGGTCGAGGTGGCGGCCGATGTCACGTACGTGTACCCGGTGGCCCGCGCCGCCGAGGGCAGCGACGAGGTCACGCGTACGATCGTGCGCCGCGAGATCGTGATGGGCTGGGACGACCCGGCGAAGATCATCACCGAGCCGGGGACGTTCTCCCTCGTCTCCTATCGCTCGGACACCGCGAACGGCGGCTGCGACAACCACACCGGCTACTTCCTCCCGGAGTTCGCCGCCGAACGGGCCGTCACCGGTGGCTCCGGCGAGGGCGACGCAGCCGACCCGTACGACCGGAGCACGTCGATGGACGCTCTTGTTCCGGAGGGCGGCGGGACGGGGTGCGGAATCGCTACCCGGCTGTGAGGACGGTGTGGGTCAGCCCCGGCCCTCGGGCCTTTCGGTTGGATCGCGCCGGACCCGAGAGCCCGTCATGATCCGAACGAGAGGCCTTGAGGGCTGCCCCGCTCCAGCAGCTTCATGCCGAGGGTGAACGAGCCCGGATCCTCCGCGAGCACCTCGAACCCGAGGTGCCGGTAGAAGCCGACCGCACCGGCGTTCGCCTTGCCCACGCCGAGGTGAACGCCGTGGACGCCACGGCTCCGCAACGCCCCGAGCAGGGTGTGGATCAGCCGGGACCCGTTGCCGCCGCCCTGCGCCTCGGGCAGGAGGTCGATGTGCAGATGGGCGGGGTACGCCGCCGCCACCTCGGCCGGAGCGGTGGGGGGACGGTCGATCCATTTCCGGGCGAAGGCGTCGCGGGACCCCTCGCGGAACGGCACTCCCTCGCGCCGGGCGCGGAGTGCGGGCCACCACTCCCGCTCCAGGGTCCGCTCGAAGGAGGCGGTGTCGGCGACGCCGAGGACGTACCCGGAGGCGGGCCGGTCCGGGCGGGCGAGGACCCAGGCGAGGTCGGGGGCGTACCGGAGGTAGGGGGCGAGGAAGATGTCGCCGGGGAGACGCGGGTCCTCGAAGGAACCCGTCGCGTCCTTGCCCGATGCGGCGGTGCGCAGGCAGATGTCGTAGAGCCGGTCGGCCTCCGCCGGGTCGTCCGTGCGGGCGGCGCGAATCCCGAACTCTGCGGTCGGGTGCGGTCGGTCGTTCACGGGCGCCTTTCGGGGAGCGGGCAGACGGGGCGGCCGCCCCGTGCGCCCCAAATCTCTCTCAACCCGTCTCCGCACGCCACCGCCTCGTGCCGGACCGGCCGCGGAGTCAGGCGATACCGCCGTTCGCGTACAGGACCTGCCCGTTGATCCAGCGCCCGGGGCCCGCGAGGAACGCGACGGCCTCGGCGATGTCGTCCGGCGTGCCGAGGCGGCCGAGCGGGGTGCGGCACGCGATCGCGTCGACGACCTCCTTCGGCTTTCCGTCCAGGAAGAGCGGCGTGGCCGTCGGTCCGGGCGCGACGGCGTTCACCGTCACGTCGCGGCCCTGCAGCTCGCGGGCGAGGATCAGCGTCATCGCCTCGACGGCGCCCTTCGTGGCGGCGTAGGCCCCGTACGTGGGCTGCTGCAGCCGGGTCACCGAGGTCGAGAAGTTGATCAGTGCCCCGCCGGTCCTGAGCGTGCGGGCGGCGAGCTGCGAGACGACGAACGTGCCGCGCACGTTGGTGCGGTGCATGCGGTCGAAGTCGGCGAGGTCGAGCTCGGCGATCGGCGACAGGAGCATGATCCCGGCCGTGTTGACGACCACGTCGACGCCTCCGTACAGCTGCTCGGCCGTGGCGAAGAGCGCGGACATCGCGTCCTCGTCGGCCACGTCGCCGCCGACCGCGGTGGCGACTCCGCCGGCGGCGGTGACGGCGGCCACGACCTCGTCGGCGCTGGCCTTGTCCCTGCCGTAGTGCACGACGACGGCGAGACCGTCGGAGCCCAGGCGCTCGGCGACGGCGCGGCCGATGCCGCCGGAGGCTCCGGTGACGATCGCCACGCGGGGTGCGGATGCGGTGGCTTGCGCGGTGGGGTTCACGGGGTTCATGCGTCCTCCCTCGATTTTATGGACGATCCGTCCATAAAATAAATGTAGACTGGTCGTCCATATACGGCAAGCTCGAAAGGTATGGGACACGTGGACGAGCCGCACGAGCCGCCGAAGGGCCCGGAGAGACGCGGCCGCGGACGCCGTCCCGCCGCGGAGGTACGGCAGGCCGTACTGGAGACGGCCGGCGCGATGCTGTTCGAGGCGGGACTGCCCGGGATCACCTTCGAGAAGGTGGCCACCCGTGCCGGAGCGAGCAAGATGACGCTCTACAAATGGTGGCCCTCGCCCGGGGCGCTCGCCTTCGAGGCGTACTTCACGGCGGTCGAGGACACCCTCGCGTTCGCGGACACCGGCGACATCGAGCGCGACCTCACGGCCCAGCTCCACTCCTTCGTCGGCCTGCTCACCGGACGGCCCGCCGGCCCCGTGATCGCCCAGTTCGTCGGCGCCGCGCAGACCGATCCCGCGCTGGCGGACGCCCTCGCGAAGCACTACGTCCACCCGCGCCGCCGTCTTGCGGCCGACCGGCTCACCGGCGCCCAGCGCGTGGGCCAGATCCGCGCGGAGGTCGACCCCCAGGTGGTCGTCGACCAGCTCTGGGGCGCCTGTTACCACCGCCTGATGATGCCGGACGAGCCGCTCGACACCGCCTTTGCCGACGCCTTGGTCGACAACCTTCTGCGCGGCATTCGGGGGTGACGCGGCGCGGCGGCCGATGAGTCCTGCCGCGGTGGCCAGTCTCTACTTACGGCGCGCCCTTGCGGCGCGCGATCAGCCGCACGTGAGGAGAGCACCATGACCGCCACCTACACATTCGACGTCTTCTCCAGTCTCGACGGCTTCGGTGGCGCAGGCGGTGACTGGACCGGCTACTGGGGCAAACAGGGCCCGGAACTCCTCGACCACCGCCTCGGCCTGTACCGGGACGAACAGCGGATGATCTTCGGGGCGCACACGTACCGCCTGTTCGCGCAGATGCTGGCCGAGAGCACCGAGGATTCCGACGTGCGTGACCCCTGGGTGACCCGGATGAGGGCCCTGCCGACGACGGTGGTGTCGACCACGCTCGAAGGCCCCCTCGACTGGCCGGACGCCACCATCGCTCACGGCGACGCCGTCGACGTCGTCGCCCGGCTCAAGAAGGAGTCCGACGTCCCGCTGCGCTCGCACGGCAGCCTGTCGATGAACCGGGCGCTGATGGCGGCCGGCCTGGTGGACCGAGTCCAGGTGACCCTGTTCCCCGTGATCACCGGCCGGACCGGACTGGACCCGGTCTTCAAGGGCGCGGCCGACTTCGACCTGGAGCTGACCGGCCACCGGACGCTCGACGGCGACATCCAGGAACTCACGTACCGGCCCACACTGCACGCCTGAGCCGAGCAGGCCGGGCCGGGAGTGTCAGTGGTGCGGCGTACGTTGCGGTCATGGGCGTATACCTGATCAGCGTCGGCGCGGAGGAGTGGTTCGGTGAGGAGGAGGGATGGGGCGAGATCGCTACGGCGCTCAACGATGACCTGCGGCAACGAGGCCTGCCGCCCTATGAGTCCGTACCGGAGGAGGAGCAGAGCTTCGTCCGCGGCTCCGGGCAGGCCTTCGAGGAGAAGCTGATCTCCTCGATGGACGGGTTCGACGCGCTGTGCGAGGCGCACCTCTCGCAGGAGGAGACCGAGACCCTTTCCCACTGGTCGGTTCTGGTGCCGTTCTCGCTCGACGAGGAGATCCTGCTGCCGATCGGCTCCGCCTACAGCGAGTCGTCGACCATGGTCGCCGGTGCACCCCAGGTCCTGGCCGTCGCCCAACGCCTGGCGACGGCCATCGAGTTGCCCTCGGAGACCCCGCGCATGTGCGACAACCTCGATCTGACCATGTGGTTCCGGGAGGGAGCAGCGAAGGAACTGGCCGCTGCCCGACCGGGGCCGTGGGCCGACGACTTGGACGCGGCGTTCTACGTCGCACTGTTCCTGCGCGCTGCCGAGCACTCGGTGCGGCGGGGTTGCCCGATGGCCTACTGCTGAGCCGATCGGACACCACGGCGGCATCCCCCGAACTCGCCGGACCGCCGGGCAGGGCGCGTGCCAGGCTCCGGTTGTGCGGATCCGCCGCCGCAGGGTGTCTCCCGTCTGCGGCCGGACGCGGACGGATATGCCTCGCCGAGCACCTCGAAGTGAGGCCCTGCCTCATCTCAAGTCGATTAAGCTGCACGCGAGTTGGATCAGTCAGCGGGGCAGGCCGGTGGGCGTCGGTGAGAGCCGGTCCGCCGGGCGCCGTTCACGGGCGGACGGCTGGAGCGGGCGGTTTCCCCACAGGTGGATCCGGTCCTCGCGCGAGCCGGCCGGTCGGGTCCGGTGACGGTCCGCCGGACGAGTGGAGGGGAGTAAGGCCGTGGAGCTGCATCTGTGGGTCGAGGCGACCGATCCGGTCGAGGAACTGGAAGACCTGGAGGACTGGCTGAGCCAGGAGTCGGAGCTCCGGGGGCGCGTCAAACCGGCTCCGGCGATCCCGGCGGCGGGTGAGCTCGGCGGGCTTCCCGAGGTTCTCGTCGCGGCGCTGGGAGCGGGCGGCGTGGCCAGCGCGCTGGCCACCTCCTTGAGCGCGTACCTGTCGCAGCCGAGGCGGCGGTCCGTGCGCATCAGGATGAAGGGGCCGCAGGGCGTGGAGGTCGAGGTGAACGCGCAGTCCGCGGGCGACGCCGAGCGTCTCCTGCAGATCGCCCTGGGGCAGGCGGAGGAGACCCGGTGAGGGGTCGCGGTATCGATCCGGCGCGCTCGCGCATCGTCCTGCTCGGCTCTGCCGCGTACGAGGACGAGCAGCTGGCGGACGTGCCGCAGATCACGGCCAATCTGCGCGACATGGCGGCAGTCCTCACCGACCCCGACCTCGGCGGGTTCCCGAGCGAGTGCTGCGTCACCGTGCCGCCGCAGGTATCCAGCCGGGCCATCGGCCAGACGCTGCACCGGGCGGCGGACGAGGCCGAGGACCTGCTGCTGTTCTACTTCGCCGGGCACGGGATTCCGCTCGGCCGCTCCCACGAGCTCTACCTCGCCCTCCACGACACCGCCATGGACGCCGTGGAGTACAGCGCGCTGCGGTTCGACACCGTGCGCGGGACGTTCCTCGGCAGCAGGGCCAAGAACCGCGTGATCATCCTCGACAGCTGCTTCAGCGGGCGCGCCATCGGCACCACCCTGAGCGCCGGTCAGCAGGAGGTCCTCGGGCAGCTCGACATCCAGGGGACCTACACCCTCGCCTCGGCCCCGCCCAACAGCACAGCGCTGGTCCTTCCCGGCGAGGCCCACACCGCCTTCACCGGCCGGCTCCTCACTCTCCTGCGTGAAGGCGCCCCGCACACGGGTCCGTTGATCACCATGCAGGACATCTACCGGACCCTGTGGGGCAGGTTCACGGCAGAACGACTGCCACTGCCGCAGCAGCGGGGCACCGAGAACGCCGACCAGCTCGGACTCGTCCTCAACCGCACGTCGGCCACCGCCGAGCCCCTCACCGACCGGGACTTCCCTCTGCGGCCACCTCACCCCCCGGCACCCGACCTCGGCGTCGAATCCCTGGCCCGCCGGCACGAGCAGGCCGTCGACCTCTACGAGGACGGCCGCAGCGACGAAGCGATTGCCCTCTTCGAGCAGGTGGCCGAGGTGCGCACCCGGGTGCTGGGCCCCGATCATCCCGACACCCTCGACACGCTCGACAACCTCGCCGCCTCCTACGCCGACATGGGGCGTGTCCAGGAGGCGTTGAGCCTGGAGGAGCGGGTGGCCGAGGCGCGCACCCGCGTGCTGGGCCCCGATCATCTCGACACGCTCGACACGCTCCACAACCTCGCAGTCTCCTACGACGAGGTGGGGCGTCGCCATCTCCTACGGCGCCGTGGGTCGGGACCGGGAGGCGGCCGGTCTGAGGGAGCGGGTGGCCGAGGTGCGTACCCGCGTCCTGGGCGCCGACGACCCCGACACCCTGGCCACGCTCCACCAGCTCGCCGGCTCCTACTGCACCATGGGGCGCGACCAGCAGGCGGCCGATCTGGAGGCGCGAGTGGCCGAGGCGCGTACCCGGGTGCTGGGGCCCGAGGACCCCGACACCCTCGAAACCCTGCACGATCTGGCCGACTTCTACAGCCGTGTGGGTCGTGACCAGGAGGCGGTGGAGTTGAGCGAGCGGGTGGCTGAGGCGCGTACCCGGGTGCTGGGGCCCGAGGACCCCGACACCCTCGAAACCGTCGACATGCTCGCCGATCTCTACAACGACATGGGACGCGACCGGGAGGCACTGGCCATGAGGGGACGGGCGGCGGAGACCCGCGCACGCGTCGGATGGAACTGACGAGGGCGCGGTCGGTCAGCGGCAGGGGATGACCTCCGAGCAGTGCACCTCTCACGGCTGCGCCCATCAGGACGTCGGCTCGTCACCGTCCCCCAGCCACGGCCGCAGCTTCTCCGGGTTGCGGACCACCCAGATGCGGGTGATGCGGCCGTCGGCGATCTCGAACGAGGCCACGGTCATCACGGTGCCGCCCCGCTGGGCCACCAGCCCCGGCGTACCGTTGACCGACCGCTCCAGGAGTTCGAGGCCCGGGGCGGTGTCGGCGATGGCGACCATGTACTGGGCGATGAGCGCGCTGCCCTCGATCGGGCGCAACGCGGTGCCGACCAGGCCGCCGCCGTCGGCGGTCATCACGGCGGCCGGGTCCAGAAGGCCGACGAGAGCCGCGACGTTCTTGGTCTCCCATGCCTCCTTGACGTGCCGCACCGCCTCCGCCTGCCCTGCCCCCGTCACCGGAGCCTCGGTGGCCCGTACCCGCCGCCGGGCGGAGGCCGCGAGCTGCTTGCAGGCGGCGGAGGTCCGGCCGAGGACGTCGGCGATCTCGGCGAAGGGGTACCGGAAGACGTCGTGCAGGACGAACGCGACCCGCTCGGCGGGCGTCATCGACTCCAGGACGACGAGGAAGGCCATGGTCACCGATTCGTCCAGGACCATCTGGTCGGCGGGATCGGTGTGATCGGCGCCCCGGCCGCGGTCCCACTCGGTACGGTCCGGCAGCGGCTCGGGCAGCCAGGCGCCGACGTACCGTTCGCGCCGGGCCCGCGCCGAGCCGAGTACGTCCAGGCAGATGCGACCGGTCACCGTCGACAGCCAGGCGCCGGGAGAGACGATCTCCTCCCGCCGGCCACGCGGCAGCGCGTACCAGCGCGCGTACGCCTCCTGGACGGCGTCCTCCGCCTCGGCCAGTGAGCCGAGCAACCGGTAAGCGACATTGAGCAGTTGGCGCCGCTCGCCGGCTATGTCGTCGATGGCCGTCCTCGCCGTCCCCACGTCCCGAACGCCCCCTCGCCTTACCTTTCGCGGGCCCGCGTCGTCGGGCTGGTGAAGACCCTATCGATCTACTGCCCAGCGGGCGGAAAAGGGGACCGCGACATGACCACCCACGCAGGTGCAGGCCGGCCGACGACGACCGCACAGCGGCACTTCTCGTTCCTGCAGATCGCGATCGCCCTGCAGACCCTGACCATCTTCCTTCAGGCGATCTCCGCCGGACTGCTCCTGACCTCGTCCTACGGAGAGACGCTGCACAGCGTCGGCGCACGCGTCATGTACGGGGCCTCGATGCTGTACGTCATCGCCGCGATCCTGGCCTGGAAGCCGGGCGGCGGACCGACCCGGCCCATCTGGTACGCCTCGGGCTTCCTGGTCCTCGCCTCGGTCCAGGTGGTGCTCGGGATCGCACACGTACCGTCGGTCCATCTGCCCCTGGGCGTCCTGATGTTCGGACTGAGCCTGGTGGCACTGGTGCGGCGCTGAAGCCCGGTACGGGGGTCCGGGTGGTGGGCCTGTCCGGCGGATCGTGCCGGACAGGCCCTGGACCCGGAGGCGGGTGAACCGTACTCAGTGCTTCAGTGCTTCAGCGCTTCAGCGTGAAGGTGAAGTCGCCGGAGACCTTGCCGCTCAGCCGGACGGCCGAGACGAGCTTTCCCTCCGTGATCAGCCTCCCGACCTCGCCCCGCGAGAGCCCGCACCCTTCAGCGATCAGCCGCGCCGGCCTGACCGGTATCCGCGCGGCGAAGCGGACCGCGACATCGATCACCTCGCGGTCCAGGTGTTCCGTTCCGCCCGTGTCGAGACGCCAGGCGCCGTCCCAGTCGAGGGCGACGTGATTGCGGCTACGTACGGCGGCGTCCTGCAGCAACTCCGCTGCCAGTGCGGGGTTGTTGTCGTGCATGCGGTCCAGCAGCTCGGGCCGTACGGAGCGCACATGCGTCCGCTCGAAGACCGTGAGCTTGGTGGTCTCCCCGCATGCGGTGCAGAGAGCGAGGAGCCAGGCGTCGAGCAGCTTGTGGTTCGCGTTGACGCGAAACTTTCCGTTCGGCCGGAAGCGGTCGGACGCGCACGAGTGGCAGCGACGGATGACGAGCGGCAGGCAAGTGGGCATGACGAACCAGTTGTTGAGCACAGAGGTACACCGGTTTCAGGTGAGAAGTCCGCAGCAGAAGACAGCGCGGCGCACAGGCGCGACGCGCGACAGATCAGCAGTGGGGAGGTCTCACGCGGTGTACAACGGAACGCCCTTGCCTAGACGACGTGGTGGTGGTTCGGCAGCACGGTAGAGGAGCGCGGCAACGGTGTTCCACCGGTTTTCGCGCTCCTCGCCGCTGGGCCGGTCAGGAAGCGCTCGCGGATGCGCGCAGGCTGCCGGTACGCGTACGGACGAGAGGCGCGAAGCCCGCCAGCAGCGCGAGAGCGGCGACCGGGATCAGATCAAGGTTCACGGCGATGAGGAGGAAGGCGACGAAGACGAGCGCCGGGCTCCACGCGGGAAGCTGCCGGGGCCGGGAGACGACCAGCATCACCAGCAGGGTGAGGATGCCGAGCTGGAAGGCCAGGGGTCCCACGAGCTCCAGCGGCCCGGGCAGCGGGGCGGCGTCGTCGAAGCGGGGGAACAGGTCCCCGAGGATCACCCACAGGAAGCACCCGGCGCCGAACACCCCGGCGACCATGGCCGCACCGGCCACCGCCGCTCTTCGCGCCGTATCGACGCGGACCAGGCTGCGCAGTTCCACGACGAGCGCGCCGAGCAGGAGGAAGGCGGCGAAGAAGAAGGAGTGCCCGATGTTCCAGGCGAGCCCGGGCCCGTGGTCGCCGTCCCTGCCGTCGATCAGGCGGAACACGCCGTAGAGGAACATGAAAAGCGGAACGAGCAAGGAGAAAAGGCGAGTTGTGCGCGTGGTTTCGGTCATGTGATTACGGTCCCGGAGCGGCGGGGTGCGGGCTATCGGGACGATCCCTCATACAGCCCTGAGGTGTTCCCTAGGTCCCGCACCCCCGAAGCTGCCACTGTCCCGATTCACCGCACTCGCGTCACCGCCCGACCGAACCGTCGATCTGCTCGCGGAGGATGTCCGCGTGACCGGCGTGCCGGGCGGTCTCCTCGATCATGTGGACCAGCACCCAGCGCATCGACGGCGGCGCGGTCTCGCGCAGTGAGCGGGCTCCGGGCCGGTCCAGGTCGGTGCAGGCGAGGACGACCTCGTTGGCCCGGGTGATCGCCGCGCGATAGGCGTCCGCCACGTCCGACACGGTGTCCTCGGCGGACACCGCACCTTCGTCGTCCCAGGGCTCGCTGCCGGCGCCGGTGTAGGCCCAGACGAACCAGTTGAGCTCGGTGGCCGTCAGGTGCTTGAGCAGCTGGAGCAGGCTGGTCCCGGAAGGCACACCGGCCGTGCGGACCGCCGGCTCCGGAACGCCGACCGCCTTCGCGAGGACGGACTCACGCAGGTAGTCCAGGAAGGTCAGCAGGGTGGTCTTCTCGTCGGTGTTCAGGCCGGGTGGCCGAAGATCGGGGCGGGACTTCGAAGTCGTCATGGCCGCACCGTAGTCGGTTGATCCAGGCGGTCTGCGAAACGGGGGTGTTCCCCTTCGACCGGGCTCGCGGGACGCCGGCCCTCAGACGTTCCCCGGGGCCTCCGGGAAGGCCAGAGCGGGTGAGCCGCCCGCCCACCACACGCCGATCACGAACGCGGCCGTGGCCTCCAGGTACGCCGCCCGGTCCAGCCCGCCCGCCGGCATCGGGCTCCACCCCATCCCGGTGATCAGCTCCATGACGTGCCCGGCGGCCCCCGGATCGTCCGCGCAGAACGGCACCGCAGGCGGGACCGGGCCGAAGGTGCCCGGCGGGTGGTGCCACATGCTCGCGTGGGCCAGGTTGAAGGCCTTCACCACGTGTGCGCCCGGCGCCGCCGCCCCGATCAGGCCCGCCACGCTCTCCCCGGCGCCGGTCGTCAGCATCACCCCGCCGGGCCCGGGAGCGAGGGGGTTCGTGCAGTCCACGACCGTCCGCCCTGCCAGTGCCGCGGCGTGCTCCCGGGCCAGCGTCGGCGCCACCCCGGCGGGTACGGCGAGCAGCACCACTTCCTCCCCGTACCCCGCCGCCTGCGCGGGTGTTCCGTGTCCGGCCGCCCCGAGCCGCCCGGCGAGTGCTTCGGCGGCGACTGCGTCCCGCCCGCCGATGAACACCTCGTGCCCGGCCCGCGCCCACGCGCCGCCCAGGGCCGCAGCCATGCCCCCCCGTACCCAGTACGCCTATGCGCATCGTCGTGCTCCCTCTCGTCGTGCTCGTTCCGTTCGGTGGGATGACGCTACGAAGGCCGAAGCGCACCGTTCGGTGTCCATCGGCGGGGCAGGATGGGCGGCATGGAGAAGCTGACCGATCCGGCCGCCGGTCTGCCAGACCTCGCGTACACGGCGGACTGTCAGGCGCGCGTCGCGTTCGAGGTGCTGGCGAACCGTTGGGACAGCGTTGTGGTCTTCACGCTCGGGGTGACCGGACCGATGCGGCCACGCGCGCTGGTGGCTCGGATCGGCGGGATCAGCCCGAAGGTTCTGAACGAGGCGCTGCGGCGGCTGGAGTACAACGGCCTCGTCGAACGCCACGCGTACGCCGAGGCCCCACCACGCGTGGACTACGCCCTGACCGAGGCCGGCACGGCGTTGCTCACGCCGATGCGGGCGATGGGCGCGTGGGCCGCGCGCTACGCGGACAGCGTGCTCGACGCGCAGGACCGGTACGAGACGCGCTGAGCTCGCGTCGTACGGGGGCGTGGTCCGTGACGGCGTCGGTTCACGGCTGCGGGGCGGGCCCACGGGAGTGGGAGTCCCTGCCTGTCGAGGCACGGGGGTGCAGCCGGCTTCGGTGTGTTCGGGGCGCCGAGGAGTAAGCACGCTCCGCCGACCTGAGTGCCGCCGTCAGATGCCACGCCGGGTGGAGGCGGTCAGCCGCCTGTATCCGATCACTGCCCGAACCAATACCGCCGATATGGCGGCGCCGGCCACAGCGAGGCCACCTCGTTCCCACCAAGCCAAGCCGGGACCTCCGGCAGTGAACGCCCCGATCAGCAGGAAGGGACCCGAGAGGAGCAGAAGGAACACGCGCCAGTTCGTCCACTGGGACCAGGACTCTCGTTGATGACCGTCCACGTCCACGGGAAAGATCCAGGCGGCAAGCCGCATGGACCGCGTCGGCTGGGAATCGTGTTGTCTGGCATCGGGCATGGAGACAGCCTCCCTCATAGCGGAGGCTTGAAGATGAGACTTGAGCCCGCTACCCCAACTGATCATCGGCTGCGCATGAGTGTGTGAACGCGAGCCGTGGTTGGGCGGCTTGTCGAGGCCGGCCAGAAGATGGAGGCAGTTTGGCCCGGTCCCGCCCAGAAGGGCACATCAACTGACAAACCGCTGTCTGACGCCGGAGGGCCAGAGGCGTCACCCGCCCCACCACGCCTGATCGCCCTGCCGGAAGTCGTGGAACCCGCGCCGCCGGCCGGGCCCTCACCGCGTCCGCAACCAGCCACGGAGCGGGACGGCCGGCCGCCGCTTTGACGACGGCGCGAGGCGGAGCTGCCTTGTCAGTGGGCTCCTCTACGGTGGCCGGTATGACGCACTGGATACACGGCCCGCTCCCGCACCACGAGGAAGTCAACGTCGTCTTTTTCCGAGGAATCGCTCTGGATGCCCTCACTCAAGGACTCCTTGACCAGAAGCGAATGCCGCTCGCGTACAGCAAAGGCCCCGATTGGGGATTGGTGATGCACGACATGCTCAGCTGGGAGAGCGGTGACTACGACCTTGCCCATTATGGGCAGTTGTGCCCGTACGGCAGTGAGCTTGTCATGTTCGTGCTCGAACCATGCCTCGCCAAAGCCCATGGTCCCTCGTTCCAGTACTACCGCGATGGACGACTGGTCACGTCCTTCAGCTTCGAAACTCCGTACTGCAGGGCCGGCGATGAGCCCGATCTGATGCTGCCCGCCCTCACCGCGGCGAACCTGATTGGGCCCGAGGCGGATCTTGACAGAGATGACGACGAGGAACGGATTGCGGAGGCAATCTCCGGCTTCTTCTCTTTGCCCGAACTCGTCATGCCTTGACCGAAAGCACAGAGTGACCTTGGTGACGTAGGGCTCAACGATCTCCCATCCCTGCCGCCCTGTTGAGATGTTCTGGGATGTCGGATGTTGTGGCGTGCGGCGGCTCTATGAACGTAAGGCCGAGTACTTCTCGGCCTCTTTCGGCCTGGCCGACGCCTTTGTCCGTTGCCACCGAGTCACTGCGCAGGTCCGCTCTCAGCCGGCCGAGCCAGGAGGTTCATCCGTGGTGCCGGACCTCGGCCGGAGTGATGTCCCAAGATGTGCCCGCGATTCCGGCCGTGTTGAAGAACGAAGCCCAACTCACGACCCCATCGCCGGCGCGCTGCGTGCCTCGATCGAACTCGAAGCCGGACCAGCTGAGGTCGCCCCCGAGGCAGTACCAAATTCCGAAGCCTTGCTCCAGCGCGTGGGCCTCCATCTCCGCGTCCAGCTCGGACGGCACACGGCCTATCAGGCGTAGCCCTCGCAAGATGACTTGGGGGCCACACAATCCATCAACCAGCACGCACGTCAAGCCCACGCCTTCGACGAAGTAGCACTTCACCGCGGGTCGCCGATCGTCCGATTGAGCCCTGCTGAACTCGACCCGCCACTGAGCACGCTGGGGGTTCCAGCGCTCGATCTCGCTCTCCGCAGATGAGAATCCATGCTCCGCCATGACCGAGACGGCCTCACGACGCGTGGTGCCGAAGCTCAGCGGTCCGAGAGTTTTGCTGGGCTCGTACCCCCACTGCTCCCGTTCCGTGTCCGCGAGCACCACCCAGTAGTCAGTTTTCACCGCCTGATGATCGTTCACACGAGCCTCTCGACACAATCCGGTCCAACGATCCAAGAAGGGCGTCCTGGCGGCGCCTTGAGGAGGAGGTCCTCCTTGCACAGGGTGGTCCGAGTACGAATACTCAACTGCCCCGCCACGGAACCGATGTCTGCTGACACGTTCTGACAACCGCGAGGCAGTGGAGTGACGCTCCGCAGCCAATCAGCCATGCATCGCGTCCGGCTTCCGAGAGAAGCCGATGGCCGCCCATGCACAAGATCGGATCACGTCTGTGGGCCTGATCGACTCAGTCATCGGCCGCGACGACGAGCGAGATCCGTCCAGCCGAGCGGTCTACGAGTACGAATTCGTGGAAGTCCTCGTGCACACCTCCCCAATCGTGAACGGTCCCGTCCCCGAGCCCGTTCAGGTAGTGGACATGATCTGCGGCGGCCAAGCGATCGAACACCTCCTGCTGGAGATCCGCGTTCAGCTTGGAGGGCACGTCCCCGAACTGGTTGGCCCACCCCCACAGAGTGTGCGCGCACTCCTTCCGGCTGACGGCTTCGTAGGCATCAGGGGTGACCAGCTCCAGCCAGTACGGCCCGTGCCGGGTGCCGTCCGCGAGGACCCCACCGCCCGCATAGTCGTTCCGGAACTGCTCGTGCCCGATGAGCGCCGCGAGCAGTTCCCGACCCCCGACGGACTCCGCAGGGAGCCGCAGATGTTTGATGTCGACCCACCTGTAGCCGTGTGCTTTCGGGTCCCGAAACTTGTAGTCCCGGAAATTGATGAAGGTACTGGCCTCATGGGTGAGCTGGTTCTCCATATCGCCGCAGCCTAGGACCCGGACAATGTCTCCTCGCGTCCCCAACCGCACAGAGCGACACGCCCGGGCCGTCTCGTCTCCGCCGGGTCTCGTCGTTGCTTCCCTCGTCTGTCTGTTGCGTCCCTCGGACGGCAGGATGGGCGGATGTCGGCGATGAGCGAAGCGGAACTCCTGGCCCTCCTGCGTGGACTCGACGATCCGGAGCGGTTGGAGTGGCCCCTGAAATACGACCGTGCCGCAGTCGGTCTCGCGTTCGGCGGGCTGGTCCGCCGGATGGAGAAGGACTTCGGGGTCCCGTGCGAGTCCGAGCAGGACACGCAGGACAGCAGCGAGTACGGGCGGGTGCGCGTGCCGGCCGAGGCGACTGTCTGCGGGACCCGGATCGTGGTCTGTGTGAGCAAGTTCGGTTCCCTGGCCGAAGTATGTGCCGACAATCCGGGAGCCTTCCTGGGTACGGAGGAAGCCCGTGCGGAGGGGGCGCTGGACGCAACCGACCTTGCCACCGTGCAGCGGGCGCTGGCCGAACTCGGCTACGTGAGCGTCCCTGAGGAACTGCTGGAGGGCGACTACGAGGGTCCCAGCGCGCTGGGACAGGTCGCAGCGCGTCCCACTTGGTGGGTGCGGTTCTTCGGAACGCTGTGATCCGCCCGCCTGACGCGTAGGAAGAGCCCGATTCGCCTACGCTCGGAGCATGGTGCAGAGCCGGGCGGAAGATGTCGACGGCTACCTCGCCGAGGTGCCAGAGGAGCGCAGGGCTGGCGCTGGCCCGGCTGCGTGAACTCTGCCGTGCGGAGCTGCCGGGATTCGCCGAGGTGATGGCGTACGGGATGCCCGTCTACGAGCGGGACGGCGTCGGGGAGATCGCCTTCGCGAGCCAGAAGCAGTACATCTCCTTCTACCTTCTGCGCAGCGATGTCAGTGAGGCCTTCGCCGAGCGGCTCACCGGCCATGACATGGGCAAGGGCTGCCTCCGCTTCCGTAAGCCTGAGCAGATCGACTTCGTACTGCTCCGAGACCTGTTGCGGGCCACGGCGACCGGGTCGGGCCGGATCTGCTGAGTGCTGCGACGCGGTCATTCCGGTCCGGGGCCGGGCCCGGGGCCGCTCGCGGGTGGTTCGGGGAGCCAGTCGTGGGCCGGGTCGTACTCCAGCCAGCGGCTTCGCCCCGCCTCCTCGGCACAGGCGGCGGCGAGGTCGTTCAGGCCCGGGTGGCCGTTGCCGGTGCGCCGGAGCAGAGACCAGGCGTACAGCGGCGTGGGATCGACCAGGGGGATGGAGCGCAGTCCGGGGACCTCCGGCCGTGGTACGTCGGCGGGTAGCAGCGAGAAGCGTCGCGGCTCCTGCGCCACCTCGGCGAGGAAGTGGGCGAGCCCCAGGTTGACGCTCGTGGCCGTCTGCCGGATGCCGAACCGGTCGGCGAACCGGTGGAGGAAGTCGAGCCGGTCCAGCGCACCGGGTGCCCACAGCACGCTGTCGCGCAACTGATCCGGCCGCAGGGCCGTTTCGGCTGCGAGCGGATGGTCCGCGCTCAGCACGGCGTCCACCGGTTCGAGCCGGATGAGCCGGTGTGACAGCCCCGCCGGGAGCGGGGGGTGGGCCCGGCCGAACGCCGCGTCGATGTCGCCGCGCAGCAGTGCCGCCGTCACCGACGGCAGATCGCGCCCGTGCCCCAACACCAGCTCTCCGGCCCGCCCGGCGACCTGGGCCAGTGTCCGCATCGGCGCGTAGAGGTGTCCCCAGACGTCCACGCGCAACGGGCGGTCCGTGCCGGCCACCGCCTTGACGGCGGCGTCGGCGGCGGCCATGGCCTGCCGGGCCGGAGGGAGGAACAGCCGGCCGGCGTCGGTGAGGCGTACGCCGTTTCCGCCACGCTGGAACAGCGCCGTGCCGAGCAGGGATTCCAGCCGCGCGATCCTCTTGGACAGCGCCTGCTGGGAGAGGGCGAGCGTCCCGGCCGCCCGCCCGAAGTGCAGTTCCTCGGCGGTGCGCACGAAGGCACGTACCTGCGCCATGTCGAGATCCATGGCTTCCACCGTAGGTGACAACCGAAAGTTGTCGGCTTCGCTTGTTCGTTGTTGGATCGCGGAGCCGTCGCGGGAGTTGCATGCTCACCATGCAAAGACTGATTCCCACGGGGGAGGCGGCGCGCCCCGTCACTTTCGCCGAGGTCGCCCAGCCCGTGCCGGAGCCCGGTGAGGCCCTCATCAAGGTCGAGGCGTTCGCTCCGAACCGGGGCGAGACGTTCCTTCTCGAACGCCCCCGGCCCGGTGCGCTGCCCGGCAAGGACATCGCGGGGCTCGTCGTACAGGCGGCAGCCGACGGATCCGGCCCCGGTATCGGTACCCGGGTGGTCGGGCATCCGGCGCAGGGCGGCTGGGCCGCGTACGCGGCCGTGCCCACGGACTCGCTCGCGGTGCTTCCGGACAGCGTCGACACCGCACGTGCCGCGGCCCTGCCCCTGGCCGGGATCACCGCCCTGCGGCTGGTGCGTACGGCCGGTTCCCTGGCAGGCCGACGTGTGCTGCTGACCGGTGCCTCAGGCGGCGTCGGCCACTACGTCACCGAGCTGGCCCTCGCCGCGGGAGCCGAGCTGACCGCGGTGACGGCCACGCCGGTACGGGGCGAACGGCTCGCGGAGCTGGGCGCACACGTGGTGCACGAGGTCGGGGCGGCTCAAGGGCCGTTCGACGTCGTGCTGGAGTCCACGGGCGGAGAGGCGCTTCCCCTCGCCCTGTCGAAGGTGCGTCCCGGGGGCACGCTCGTCTGGTTCGGCCAGGCGAGCCGCACCCCGGTGACCCTCGACTTCTTCCAACTCCTCGGCGGGCCCGAGTGCGTCACCATCCAGCACTTCCACTACGCCGGTGCACCGTACGGCTCCGATCTCTCCACCCTGGTACGCCTCGTGGAGCAGGGCCGGCTGCACCCGGAGATCGACCGCATCACCGACTGGGCGCAGACCGCCGACACCCTGGTCGACCTCCGGGAGCGCCGCATCCGAGGCAAGGCCGTCCTGCTGACTGGAGGAACACGATGAGCACCACGATGAGCACCACCGACTTCGCCGCCGCCCAATGGACACGCGCCACCGGCGCGGGCGTGGACCCGCACGAGTACCGGCGCGTCACCGACGGCCTCGCCTCCGTCGCCGACTGGGGACCGTCCTTCCTGCGCACCGGACACGACTACCTCCGGCGTGCCGAGGACGCGGCATCGCCTCTCTCGGCGGGTGAGTACCTGCTGACGGCGGCCCGGTGGTTTCACCTGGCCACCCTGACGCCGTACGCGGACACGGCCCACGGCTCCGCCGAGGCGGACCAGGCCCTGAGCAGGGCGCTCACTCTGCTGGAGCCCGGTGCGCGGCGGCTGAGCGGCGACGGATTCACCGGCTGGCTGCGTGGCCCCGCCGACCCGGCGGGGACCGTCGTCGTCGTCCCCGGGCTGGACTCGGCCAAGGAGGAGTTCCTCGATCTGGTGGACGCGCTGCTGGCGAGGGGGCTGGCGGTCTTCGCGATGGACGGTCCCGGGCAGGGCGTGCTCGCGGCCACCACGACCTTTGTGCCGGACTACGAGCGGGTCGTGGGCCGGGTCATCGACGTCCTCGGCGTCGCCCGCATCGGACTCGTCGGCCTGAGCCTGGGCGGCTACTTCGCGGCCCGCGCCGCGGCACTGGAGCCGCGCGTCGCGGCCGGCGCCACCGTCAGCGGTCCCTTCCTCCTCGACTGGGACGAACTGTCGCCGCAGCTACGGGAGATCATGGCCCGGCGCGCGGGGGGTCCCGACGCCGCCCGCGAGTTCGCAGGCCAGGTGGACCTTGCCGCGCTGGCACCCCGCATCACGGCCCCGCTGCTAGTCGTGGACGGCGAGCAGGATGTCAACGGCGGCGTGACGAAGGGCGAGGCCCTGGCCCGCCTGGCGCCGCGCGGCAGTTACCTGTCCGTCCCGCACGGCGACCACCTCCTCGGCAACGCGCGGCCCGACTGGCTGCCTCAGCTCTGCGACCACTTCGCGCACACCCTGACGGGAACGCCGGCATGAACCGCTTCACCGGCAGGACCGTCCTCATCACCGGCGGCACCAGCGGCATGGGCCTGGCGACCGCCCACCGCCTCGTCGCCGAAGGCGCCCACGTCATCATCACCGGCCGCACCCGCGCGCGGCTGGACGCCGCGGTCGGGGAACTCGGCCCGGGCGCCTCGGGGATCGTGGCCGACGCCGCCGACCTCGGCGCGGTGGACGCCCTGATGGAGACCGTCCGGAACCGTTACGGCCGGCTGGACGGCCTCTTCGCGAACGCGGGCACCGGCATGTTCCTGCCGTTCGAGGACATCACCGAGACGGACTTCGACCACGCCGTCGACGTCAACTTCAAGGGCGTGTTCTTCACCGTGCAGAAGGCACTCCCGCTGCTGGCGGACGGTAGCTCGATCGTCATCAACGCCTCCTGGACCCTTCACCGGGGCAACAGCGTTCTCACCCTCTACTCGGCGACGAAGGCCGCCGCGCACAACCTGGCCCGCACCCTCGCCTCCGCACTCGCCCCGCGCGGCATCCGCGTCAACTCCGTCAGCCCCGGCTACATCGACACCCCGATGTACCCAGCGGGCGCGCTGACCGAAGCGGAGGCGGAGGCGATCACCGGCCGGATCGTCGCCGGCCGCTTCGGACGCCCTGAGGAGGTCGCCGCCGCCGTGGCGTTCCTCGCCTCGACCGACGCGTCCTACGTCAACGGCCAGGATCTCGTCATCGACGGCGGGCTGATCGGTGCCGTGCCCGCCTGATGGTCTTTCATCCGGCAGTGCGAAATAGCCTGGAGAGATCGGCATTTCGGAACGCATATACCCCGCGCTCGGGGCGCCGGACGTGGAGACGTGAAAGGCATGCCTGACAGGGGAACACACTGTCCGACCTGTCGAGTAGGGTGCGATTCTCATACGGCCGGAGCCCGCGGAACGCGTGGTGACCGCCGTCATGGCGATCCTGGGGGGATCATGAGTGCAAGATTCGTGCTGCGCCGGTGCGTGGGTGTGGGCACCGTGGCAGCTGTGCTCGCGCTGGGAGGGGCAGATTTCGTGGGGGTCGGGCCCACGGCGCAGGCGGCGGAGGCGAAGCAGCGCATCGTCTACCCGGAATCGACGACGGTCGACGGCCTGCTGACGCGTTCGCTGGTGTCGATGAACGCCGACGGTACCGACCGCCGGACCTTGGTTCCCACCGGCGACGGACTGCCGAAGGCCACGTACGAAAGCCCGGTCTACTCGCCCGACGGGCGGCACCTGGCGTTCATCAGCGAGGACGGCTACGGGGACATCTGGGTCGCCAACCCCGACGGCAGCGGAGCGCGTCCGGTCGTCATGGACGTCCAGGACCCGGACGGGTGGGTGACGCAGCTGACCTGGGGCCCGAACAGCGACATGCTCTATCTCGGCTTCCAGTCGATGCCGGGTCACGACCGCCTCCGGCTGATGAAGGTCAACCTCGACGGCAGCGGTCTCGACTACGTGCTGCCCGACCAGCCGAACGTCTTCGACGGTCAGCCCTCGGTGGCACCCGACGGCACGCTGGCCTTCCTGCACGGCAGCAGCATCATGGTCTACGACCCGCGCACGGGCGGTACGCCCACCCTGCTCACCTGGGGCCTCCAGCCCGCGTACTCGCCGGACGGCACCAAGCTCGCCTTCGTCCGTCAGGCGTCGGGCGGGGGCGGGCCACAGGTGTTCGTGCGCGACCTGGCGGGCGGCCAGGAGAAGCAGATCACCGAAGACGGCGGCGGAGTCATCTACCCGTCGTGGTCGCCCGACGGAACCAAACTGGCCTACCTCGCCGGCGGTACGGACATGCGGCTCACGGTCCACTCCGCCACCGCAGCCGGGGGCCCGGGCACGGCACTCACGGACGGCGACGTCCAGGGCGAGGGACGCCCTGCCTGGGTCATCCCCGCCCGCACGCCCGGCCCCGGCCCGGACCTGACCGGTGACGGCAGGCCGGACCTGGTGGTCCGGGACCGTTCGGGCGTGTTGTGGCTGTACAGGGGGACGGGGAGTGCCTCCACTCCCTTCGCGGCACGGACCAGCATCGGCGCGGGCTGGAACACGTACAACTCCCTGGTCTCGGCGGGAGATGTGTCGGGTGACGGTCGGCCGGATCTGCTGGGCCGGGACGGTTCGGGTGTGTTGTGGCTGTACAAGGTCGGTGCGGGCTGGAGCGCGTACAACTCCCTGGTCTCGGCCGGAGACCTGACCGGCGACGGCCGGGCGGACCTGCTGGGCCGGGATGGTTCGGGTGTGTTGTGGCTGTACGGGGGGACGGGTAAGGCCGCCGTTCCTTACGCGGCGCGGACCAAGGTCGGGGCCGGCTGGAACGCATACAACGCGTTGAGCTGAGTACGGGCCGGGGCGCGGTCTCGCGGGAGGATCTCCCACCTCCTCGGGCCCGAGGCGTCCGACGTGAAAGGGCCGGACCTCTCGGTCCGGCCCTTACGGCGTACCGTCCCGCCAGGCCGAGGCCCGCCGGGACGGTGTCACCTCAGCAGTAGGCCTTGGCCGCCCGCTTGGCGGTGCCCTTCTTGGGCGCTTCGGTGCACTTCACCGCACCCTCGGCCTGGACGTTCCAGCTGCGGGCCTTGCCGTAGCCCGTCTTGCCGAAACCGGTGCCGCGGGTGTTGCAGGTCTTGGCCGTGTAGTAGCCGGACGCCTTCTTGACGCCGCTGAACACCACGTAGACACCCGGCTTGTTGAAGTTGTACGTGACCGACTCGCTCTTCTCCTTGGTCTTCTCCCCGGCCTTGGAAAGGGTCCCGGAGACATGTGCGTCCATGCTGCTGATGACCCAGCTGGCCGAGTAGCTGGCGCCTGCGGACACTTCGCGCCCGGAGGTGACCGTCTGCCGGTAGGTCGCCGACTTGGTATAGGAGCCGGTGCCGTCCTTCGGGATGTTGATCTGCTTCGCGTGGGTGATCACCCAACTGTTGCTCAGGCTGGTCCATTTCGCGGACTTGTAGCCGGGCTCGCAGACGAGCGGTGCCGCATTCGCCGAGCCCGCCGGGCCCAGCGCCACGAAGGAGACGGAGGCCAGGCCCGCGGCCACGACCGTCGACAGGAATCTCTTACTCATGTTACTTCCCCCGCTTTAATTCAGTGGCCCCTTACCCGCGGGCCACATGGTCACCGACCCGCCCAGTTGGCTAGGGCCGGTCAACCGCAGCCTATTGCGGGACGATCACGGAATGCCGCTGATTTAATCGGGACTTGAGCATTCTGAAGGGACCTGTCACGACGGCTGTGGTTTGTGAGGCGCACGGCAGTACCGCTGTTCGGCGCGCGAGACCGGGGGCCAGCGCTGCGTCGAGCCGAGGCGGTCGGCGTGCGTGGCGCCGGGGCGTGCGCTCACTTCCGGGAAGGGAAAGCCTCGTCGAGCGTGGGGACCGAGAGGTGGTCGGACGTCATCGCGTCCAGGACGTCGTCCACGCGTAGGTAGCGGCCCTGCTGGACTGCCGGTGTGATTCTGGCGATCGTGCCGGCCTCGCGGAGGTGGAACACGGTCCATCGGCGCGGGAACGGTTCCCGGTCCAGGGGCTCCCCGTCACGCAGGATCTGCCGCGTCCGCGGGCTCGGGCTGCGGGTTCCGTCGATCTCCTGGTTGATGGTCTCCACCGCGTCGACCCCGAAAACCGTGCCGCTGCCGCCCCGTTCGTACATCACGAGCATCCGGGGGCGGGCCAGGGCGACGTGTTTGCTGTCGAGCGGGCAGATGTACGCGCGGTGCGCGGCGAGGTCCAGCAGGGCCTGTTCGTTCCCCGGCACGATCACCGCGTGGTTTTGCAGCGAGCGGAACCAGCCGAGCGCGGCCTCCTCGTTCCACACGAGCTTGTTGCGGCTGCGGAAAGCGGGATCGGCGACCAGGCCCCGGTATCCCATCAGCTCGATACTGCGCGGCGGGCGCCCCACCAGGGCGCCGAAGTCGGCCCTGGTCAGGACCTCGGGCAGTTCGTCGAACCAGGTCGTCATGGAGCTATACCACCGTGTGCTTGAGGAAGGCCGCCCAGGCGGCGGGGGAGAGGGTGAGGGCGGGGACGGCGAGGTCCTTGGAGTCGCGGACGTGGATGGCGCGAGGGGAGGTGGCCACCTCGACGCAGTTGCCGCCGTCATCGCTGCTGTGGCTGCTTTTGAACCACTGGAGGTCAGTGTTCATAGGCCCTTTGCCGTCTGTTCGATCAGTTTCCGTGACTCTTCTGGGTTGAGAGCTTGTGTCCGCACAATGCCATATCTGGCGAACAGCCTTCCCAGATGGTCTGGTTCGCTGACAAGGAAGTTCCGGGTGTGGACCTCCAGGTACGCCAGCCGCCGTCGGTCATCGGTCTCCAGCAGGACGAAGGACCCACTCAGTCCCCCGTGTGTCTCCCGCTGTGGTGACATGACCTGCATATGCACGTGGCGCAGCTGACTGACCTCAATAATGTGGTGGAGCTGCGCTCGGTGTACGTCTCGTCCACCGATGGGTCGATTGAGCGCGCCGACTTCCAGGACGAAGCTGATGTCCGGCAACGGTGTGCGGGTCAGCATGTGTTGTCGTGCGAGACGGCCCGCGACCAATCCCTCGATCTCGTCATCATCAAGGGGCGGGCAGGCGCCTCTGAACAGGGCGCGTGCGTGTGCCTCGGTCTGAAGCAGTCCAGGCACGACGTGGGACTCGTACTCGTATCGCGCCCTGGCTGTCGCTTCCTCTTCGGCGAACGGGCCGAACCAGGAAGCCACACGGCTGGACGTCAACTTCCCGCCTGCGGCGATCAGAGCACCGTCGGCACCGAGTGCGGCGTCGGCCTGTGGGGTGAAGCCCCCCTTCGGCGGCCGGTCCCCCCGCTCCACCATCGCCACCTGCGACTTGGAGAAACCGATCTTCTGCCCCAACCCCTCCTGAGAGAGCCCGGCCCGTTCGCGGTAGTGCCGCAACAACGCCCCGAACATCTCGGCGTTGCCGCCCCCGTTATTACTGGTGTGCACAGCCCGACCCCCAAGTGCACAACAGTGCACAGACGCCTTGTGTCCCTGGTCACGGTACGTGCGCGCGCCGAAGCTTTCCGCATGGAACCGAAAAATTCACCGGACCTGATGCCCTCCTGGATCCCCGCGACCGGCCACGCCCTCCGTCACGCCGGGATCCACTTCGACGCCGTACGGATCATCGGCGTCCTGGGCGAGCAAGTGGCTTACGAGGTCATGCAGTTCACGGACTTCCGGGCGGGGCCCATCGTCCGGTCGAGCATCGGCGAGCGGAGCATGTACTTCCTGCTGCCGCCCGGGAGTGCCCGCGCCTATCGATGGCCCGTCGGGGCCGAGGCGTTGGTACGGGAAGGAGCGGCCTTCGTCGGGGTGCCTGCCGTGCACGGGCTGACGTACCCGCTGGACTGGCGTTCTCTGCCGAGCGCTCAAGTCCCGTTCGTGGACGCGGAACTGCTGTTCGAGCTGTTGCGGAAGGTGGTCGACGACGAGATTCGTGCTGTACGGTGATCGCGTTGTTACGCTCCGTGCGCTTCCGCGCATGGGGCGGCCCCCGGCGGTGTTACCAGCACCGTATGCCGAGGGCCTTCACCCCGCGATGGACAAGTGAGGTCCACCGAGAATGCTTTGCCATGCTATCTCGCCGCCCTACGGCTACGTGAAGGCGTCGCACGACGTCGTCCGTCATCCGGAGCTCAACAGCGACGCGAAGATCCTGATCGCCTACGTGCAGGGCCTCCCCGAGAAGTGGGCCGGTAAGCCCCTCGGCGAGCACGCCAAGAGGCTCGGCCTGAAGGGGCGTGCCTACCAGAAGGCCAAGGGGCTGCTCAAGAAGTTCGGGTTCGTCCACGAGTGGCGGCGCCAGGACGACGGCGGGCTGTGGGTGACCGATCAGCTCATGTCCAATGTTCCGCTCACGGACCGCGAGGCTCGGCGCATCCATGACAAAAGAGCTGAATCGCCGCAGGTGGGACCGAGTGACCACTATCCGACGGTCGGTCAACCGAGGGCTCGGTCCGTCGGTGGTTACCTACCTGAAGGTGAAGAACGGGAGAAGAACTCCTCCCACCCACCCACCGAAGTGCCCGAGATCGCGAATGAATCCGTGGAGCCGGAGGCCGAGCCCACGGACCCGCAAGTCATCCAGGCCGAGCGCGTGTTGCTCTCCCTCCGGCATACCGACCTCCAGCTGCGTCTCGGCGCTCGTGAGGCCCGCAGCCTGGCCGGGACGGCCGCCGAGTGGTTGCGGCGTGGGGCGGACGCGGCGGAGCTGCGGCTGGCGCTCAGCAGAGGGCTGCCCGAAGACGGGGTCCGGAGCGCCCGCGGGTTCCTGTGGAAGCGGCTGGAGATGCTGATGCCGGAGCCGAGGCGCGCTGAGCCGCCTGTTCCTGCCCCTCCCGCCCTTGGCGAGCCCATCGCGTGCGAGGCGCAGCAGGAGGGTGCTGAGCACGTCTTCCGGCCCAGGGGAGAGGAGACCGTGTGCCGGCCGTGCAGGCAGGAGGCCGCCTGGGTGGCGCACACGGTCAAGTGGGAGCCGCCGCCCCTGGGCGACGACTACAAGAAGCCCGAGTCGCTGCCCTGGCGGGAGCGGGTCGCCGCTCTCCTGGCGGCGGAAGCGGGCGCCGCCGAGTGAGGGCGTACGGCTGTTCGTGGTGTGGCGGTGGTGTCGTGCGCGCGGTGGAGCGAGGACAGTGGGCCGGGGGGCCTGGACGGCGGACCGAGGAGGACCGATGACGGATGCCGTGATGGAGCTGTGGAGCGGGGCGCGAGCGGCGCGGGACCCTGCATGGGTGCGCAGGCAACTGCTGGAGGCCGGGCGGACCTTGTTCGCCATGTACGGCTACGCCCACACCGGTGTCGAGGATCTGTGCGCCGCCGCGCACGTGGAAGTGTGGGAGTTCAAGCGTGAGTTCGAGTCGCGCGAGGCGCTGCTCGTCGACCTGTACGACGAGGTGGCGACGCGGGGCATGCGGGCGTCCGAGACGGAGCTGTCCGCCGAGGGCATCGAGACCTGTCCGACCGAGGAGCGGGTCAACCGGCTCTTCGACGCCTACGTGAAGGCCGTCACGAAGGATCCGCGGGATGCGAGGGTGGCGTTCGTCGAGGTGCTCGGGGTGAGCAGGGAGATGGAGGAGCACCTCACGATGTGGCGGTCGGTGTGGGTGGAGTTCCTGACCCAGGAGGCCGAGCGCGCGAGGCTGCGCGGGCACGGGGTCGACAACAACCTCGCCGTGGTGGTGAAGGTGCTGACCCGGTCCGTCGACGAGCTCCTCGCGCATCATGGCCGCCGCCCGCGCCAGGTGCCGCCCGAGTGGCTGACCAGCGAGTTCACCCGGCTGTCCATGGCCATGATCGGACCGGCGGGGGTCGGGCCCGCGGAGCCCGCAGACTCCTCCGTTTGACAACACCGGTTGCCGGGTCGGCAAATGGAGGGATGGCAGAAGACAAGGCTGGAACAGAGGGCGGCACGATGGGGGACGACGAGCTGTCGTCCGTCCTGACCGGCGTCGGACCGCGGCTGCGCGCACTGCGCACCGAGCGCGGGACGACGCTGGCGCAGCTGAGCGAGACGACCGGGATCTCGCTCAGCACGCTGTCCCGGCTGGAGTCCGGTGGCCGCAAGCCCACCCTGGAGCTGCTGCTCCCGCTGGCGAAGGCGTACGGGGTGCAACTGGACGAGCTCGTCGGGGCTCCCGAGACGGGTGACCCGCGGGTCACCTTCCGGCCGTTCAAGCGGCACGGCATGACGTTCGTGCCGCTGACCCGGCACCTCAGCGGGGTGAACGCGTACAAGCAGGTCATGCCCGGTGCGACGGGTACCGAGGGGCCGGTCGAGCAGCGGGTGCACGAGGGGTACGAGTGGCTGTACGTGCTCTCGGGGCGGCTGCGGCTCGTGCTGGGGGATCACGACCTGGTGCTCACGGCGGGGGAAGTGGCGGAGTTCGACACGCACACCCCGCACTGGTGGGGCGCGGCCGGGCCGGAGCCGGTGGAGTTCCTCAGCCTGTTCGGACCGCAGGGGGAGCGGATGCACGTACGGGCGAAGCCGACGGGGAAGGGATGAGGGGGTCGCTCGCGGCGCGGTACGGCCCGCCCAGCCCCCACGCCTGGTGCATCGCGTCGGCGTAGGCGGCCGCGAGTCTGTGTTCGCCCGACGGGCCCGGGTGCGTACCGTCGTACGTGTCCGTGTGGATGTCGTAGCCGGACGGGTACGAGGCCAGCAGGAGCGGGGACGCCGCGGTGTCGAGGTCGGCCACCGTCTTGGCGAGGAGTTCGTTGAAGCGGGCGCACTCCGCGGCGAAGGGGGCGTCGGACTCCGCCCGGATGTTCGGTATGACGGGGAGCAGTACGCATCTGATGTGCGGGTTCGCCGTGCGGGCCGCGGTGAGGAAGGCGCGGGCGTTCAGCGCGGTCTGCTCGCTGTCCGTGTAGAAGCCGAGGTCTATCAGGCCGAGCGAGACGAGCAGGACGTCCGCCCGGTGCTCGGTGACCGTGCCCGCGATCACCGGGGCCATGTGCAGCCAGCCCTCGCCCCAGCCGGCCAGGTGGCGGCGGGCGTCGGCGGGGAAGCCGGGGACGGCGTAGGCGGTCGAGGCGGGCGAGCCCGTGTCGGCGTCGTACAGCTCGGTGCGCGGGCCGACGAGGGCGTACGGGCCGTCGAAGGACGCTTCGAGGTGCTGCCACATGCGGTAGCGCCATGTGAAGTCCCCGGCGCGTCCGATGGTCATGGAATCGCCGACACACATGAAACGCATGGCGCCATCATGGCGGATCATGGCTCCGGCCTGCGACGTGACGATGGACACTTGTGCCATGCGTTCGTACCGACTGACCGTTTCCGCTGCCGCCACCGCTCTGCTGTCCCTCGCGGCGGCGGCCCCTGCCGTGGCCGACGGCGGGGATGCCGACCGGAGCTTCACGATCGAGGACCCGCGGATCACCGAGTCCAGTGGCCTGGCCGCCAGCCGCGCCCACCCGGGGATCTACTGGACGCACAACGACAGCGACGACGGGCCGTACGTCTTCGCCGTCGACTCCCGCACCGGGAAGACCGTCGCCAGGATCACCATGAAGGGCGTGGGCGCGCCCCGGGACGTGGAGGCGATCTCGCTGGGGCCCGACGGGAACCTGTACGTCGGTGACATCGGCGACAACCTGAACGGCAGCTGGGACCACGTGTGGATCTACCGCTTCCCCGAGCCGAAGGAGCTCCGGGACCAGGTGGTCAGGGCCACCCAGTTCGATGTGAAGTACGCCGACGGCGCGCGCAACGCGGAGGCGCTGATGGTCCACCCGAAGACGGGCCGGGTGTACATCGCGTCGAAGAACGAGGACGGCGGCGGGCTGTACGAAGGGCCCGCGAAGCTCACGACCGGCGGGGACAACGTGTTCCGGCGGGTCGGCGAGGTGCCGTGGGTGACGGACGGGGCGTTCTCGCCGGACGGCAAGGAGCTGGTGCTGCGCTCGTACTTCAGCGCGCGCGGCTACCCCTTCGCGAACGGGCGGCTGGGCAAGGACTACCCGGTCGAGTCCCCGCTGCTCGGGCAGTCGGAGTCGGTGACGTACACGGCGGACGGTTCGGCGCTGATGTACGGCTCCGAGGGCGAGCAGAGCGATGTGGTGCGGGTGGACCTGAAGAGCGGCGGGGGCGACGGGCCCGCCCGGGCCGGTGGCACGTCGCCGTCGTCCGCCGGGGCGGGCAGCACCGCGGGCGGGGACGGGGTGCCGGTGAAGGGCACGACGCTGACCG
Organism: Streptomyces poriferorum; assembly: GCF_019399235.1. Lineage (GTDB taxonomy): Bacteria > Actinomycetota > Actinomycetes > Streptomycetales > Streptomycetaceae > Streptomyces > Streptomyces poriferorum. The sequence continues at coordinate 31,777 of NZ_JAELVH010000158.1, forward strand.
GGATCGCCGTGCTCGCCGGGATCGGGCTGCTGCTGTTCCTGGGGAGGCGGCGCCGGCAGGGGTGACGCGTCCTTCCGGTCGGGCGGGTTTTCCACAGGCCGGGACGCGGGGCTTCCCGCTGCGTCATCCTGAGGCGGCAGGGGCACGGCCGACGCACGGCCGACGTACGGAGCAGAGCACGGGGGTGCGGCACCACGATGGTTCCGGGGACAGTGCAGCAGCTGACGATCCTGCTGGTGCTCGTGCTGCCCGGCGTCTTCTACCAAGCCGTACGGGAACGGCTGCGCGGCCCCCTCGCCACCGAGCAGGAGCCGCAGAACCGCCTCGTGCGGGCCATCGCCGCAGGGGCCCTGCTGGATGCGGTGTACGCGGTGGCCGCGGGGCCGTGGCTGGTGCGGCTGCTGGCCGGTGACGGGGACGGGCCGTTCGCCGGGGTGCTGCGGGATCCGCGGGGGGCCGGGCTTGCCGCGCTGCTCCTGATCGTCGCCGTGCCGTCCGCGCTGGCCTGGGCCGAGGCGGTGTGGCGGCGGCGGCACGCGCGGGCGCGGTACGAGCCGACGCCGACGGCCTGGGACGCGCTGTTCCGGGGGCGAGGGTCCTGTTTCGTCCGCGTACGCCTCAAGAGCGGGCTGTGGGTGGGTGGTTGGCTGGGTTCGAGGTCGGCCGTATCGGCGTATCCGCAGAGCGGTGACCTGTATCTGCAGGCCCAGTACCGGGTGGGTCCCGACGGCAGTTTCCTCGGGAAGGTGCCCGGGACCGCGGGTGTGTACGTGCGGGCGAGCGACATAGAGGTGCTGGAGGTGCTGCTGCCGCCTGCGCGGGAGCGGCCGGAGAGGAGAGCCGATGGCGAACGACCCGGAGACGGGCAGTGACGAGGGTGAGGACGCCGCACTCGCGGCCCTGGTGCCGGAGTTCTCCTTCCGCAGGACCTATCGGCCCACCGACGGCATGGCCGAGCCGGACGAGGTGCCGCAGGGGCCTTCCGGTACGGCGATGGGGGAGGCCGGGGAGCCGGAGGCGCCCTGAGCGGCCCGTTTCACGGGCCCGTGTGGATGTGCGCCGCCCACAGGTGCGGGGCCTGCGCGTAGCGGTCGCGCAAGGCCCTGACCGGGTGGTGCAGGGCGGCTGCCGGATCGATGGGGCGGCCCCGGGCGATGTCCTCGGCCAGCGCGGTGTAGAACGCCTCGGTGAGGTGCGTCGCCAGCTTGTCGGCGATCGGCCACAGGGTCCCGATCACATGCGGGTACCCGGCCAGTTGGAAGGACGAGGCCAGCTGGACCGCCTCGTCGGACAGCTCGATGCCGCCCTGGGACGCGGAGCAGGCGGACAGCATGGCGAGTTGCGGGGTGACGGGGCGCCGGGTGGCGACATCGGACACGGTGAGCCGGCCGTCGTACAGGATGAGCCCGCTCTCTGACGGGTTGAGCAGTTCGCTGACGCCGTGGCAGCTGAAGTGGACCCAGGGGTGTGCGTCGAGCGCCCCGCCGACCGCTTCCACCGTGGCGTCGGGCCCGGTCATCAGCCGTGCCCCGGGGAACAGTTCCGAGAGTAGTTCCGCCTCCCGTGCGACGCCGGGCAGGGGCGCCGCCCCCGGCGTGTCCGGGAGGGCCACGACCAGCGGTGAGGGCAGGGCGGGGGTGCCTGTGACGAGACCGGCGCGGGCCCTGACCAGAGCGCGCAGGGTCGGTGTGTACGAGGAGACGGCGCGGTCCATGACCCAGGTGCCGGAGTCCGGCGTGCCGCGCCCGGCCGCGTGCAGCGGCAGGAAGGACAGCCAGCCGGTCGGGCACCACCACAGCCGGGGCCAGGGGGTCCCGGCCGCCGGTTCGGCATCCAGGCCGAGGTGGCCGAGGACCGGTGCGGCGATCGTGTCCCAGAGCCAGCCGAGGGTTCCGGACAGGGTGCGCATCATGGCGACGGCCTCGTCGACTCCGTTCCCGCCGTACGCCGTCTCCACGCCGTCGATGAACTCCGCCGCCCGCGTCACGACGGCGTCCAGAGTGAGGCCGGGCAGCGGGACCACGGCGACCCCGGCGTCGGCCGTCACGACCAGGGCGTCGCAGCGGTAGACGCTGACGTTGACGACCACGACGGGACCTTCGGCGGCGGCTGCGACCAGTTCCGGTACGGAGGGCGGGCGCAGGAAGTTGGCCAGCCCGGGCAACTCCCGTACCTCGGAGAGGAGTTCGCTCCAACGTCGGGCCAGGGCGTGCCGGGTCTCGGCGAGCACCGACGCGTCGAGGCCGTCCTTGGCCGGAGAAAGCGGGGGCGGCGCGCTCAACTCGGCGCGGATCCGCTCGAACTCGGCCGCACGGGCGGGGTCGACGTCACGCAGTCGCGACACGTCGGTCCGGTTCTCCAGCCCCTGGCCCAGCAGCACGCCCCGCCCCTGTTCGAGGAGTGCGAGGGCGCGGTCCGGGTCTCCCGCGTCGAGCGCCAGCGCGGCAGCGTCACTCGCCAGGCCGTCGCTGCCGCTCAGCCGGGCTTCCTGGTCGATGCGGGCGAGGCTGCGGGGTGCGATGCCGGGCAGCAGGCCGACGGCGTACGCGTACCCTTCCAGGGCCTCCGGGCGGTCACCCGCCCGTCCGGAGGCCAGTCCCCACACGTGGGCGGCCTGGAGCCGGGACGTGCTGTGAGCGGCGGGATTGCCTGCGCAGTCGCGGGCGAGGCGGACCACCTCCGCCAGGTCCACCTGCTCGCCCTGCTCGTGACGTTCCAGCTGCACCACGGCCAGCATGAGTTGGGACAGGGCGTGATCCGGGTCGCTTTCGGACGTGCAGGCGAGGGACTCCCGGGCGGCAGCGGCCGCCCGGGTCCGTGCCTGCCGGGCTGTCGCCCCTGAGGGGTCCTCGGCCACCTGAGCGGTCAAGCGCCAGGCCATGCAGAGTTGCTGCAGGACGAAGGAGCGTGACGGGTGCTCCGTGCCCAGCCGGCTCACCGCCTCTTCGAGGAGGCGCCGGGCCTCATCGAGCATTTGGGGATCCTCGTTCGCCTGGGCCCGGTCGACCAACAGGGACGCCAAGTTGGTCACGGCCCCCTCGGAGCCCTCATGGTCGCCGAGCTCCACCGCCATCGCCGCACGCAGGAGCTCGACCGCCTCGTCGGTGGCGGACGTGTCGCCGATGAGCGCGTCCCAGTAACGCAGGCCCTCGGCAAGGTTGTTCAGGTGCAAGGGGCGGTCCATGGCCGACGGCAGGCCGTCATTCACCGCGCGGCGCAGCACCGTCACCGCTTCGGCCATCCAGGCGCGGTTCCCGGTGCGCCGGCTGCGGTCCATGAGCGCGCTGCCGAGGTTGGTGAGTGCCATGCTGAGGCGCGCCCGGGGGGCGTGGGACACGGCCGCGCGCAGCGTGTCGACGGCCGTGTCCATGAGGAGTTCGTCGCCGGTGTGGCGGGCCTGGCTCCATTGGGTGTAGCCCAAGCTGGTGAGGATGGAGCCCCGGAGGTCGGCCGTCGCGGGCCGCAGGGCGGCCAGGGCGGCGCGGAAGTGATGGATGGCTTCGCCGCTGTGCCGTATGTCGCGGGTGTAGCGGTAGAGGGCCCCCAGGCTGTTCGCGAGGCCGAGCAACGCCACGGGTGCGGGGGGACCCGCCACCATCACGAGCGCCTCCCGGTGCCATCGGACGGACTCCTCGAGCGGGGCGGGGTCGGAGGCGAGACGGGCGAGGGTGCGCAGGGCCTCGCCGAGAACCGTGCGGCAGGTGGCCCCGCCGTGGGTGTCCTCGTCGGAGGCGGCCACGGCTGCGCGCAGCACCTCGATGCCCTCCCGCAGCGCTTCGGAGTCCGAGCGGAACTCGGCGAGAGCCAGCAGGGCTTCACCGAGGCTCATGCACTGCTGGACGTGGAGGAAGTCTTCCGGCGCCGACGTGGCGAGGGCTTCCCTGTGGGTGGCCACCGCTTCGGTGAAGAGTTCCGGCCGGCCGGTGAATACGGCGACCTTCACCTGGGCGATGGCGAGGTTGGACCGGTACAGGGAGCGTTCGGAGCGGGAGAGCGGAGCGTCTTCCGCCTTCTCGCGCAGCAGGAGCAGGGCTTCCTCGTACAGGTCGACGTCGCTCGTCGCGTCGCCCCGGGCGATGAGGATGTCGGCATACTCCGCATGGCAGTTCCAGTACACCCGGTCATGGGACGGGAACAGGTCGAGCGCCCGGCGCATCTCCTCGGCGCCCTCCCGCCAGGCGACGTCGTCCGCACCGGCACGGTGGGCCAGCGCCGCCCCCAGTCCGAAGCGCACGGCGGGCTCGAAGGCGTCGGCGGGGGAGGGCAGGGCGAGGCACTGGCGGAAGCGGTCGATGAGCCCGTCGACACCGTCGGCGTCCTCCGCGGTCTTCAGGCAGTGCCAGAGTGCCAGCAGGACGCGGGCGCGCCCGGCCGATGAGGGCGCGAGCTCATCGGCCAGGGTCCGCAGCAGGGTGATCGGGGCGCGGAGTTCCGTGGGACTCCCGGGTCCCGTGGGGGTCCATGCGTGCCGGACGCCACGCTTGAGCAGCAGGTCGGCGAAATTGGTGGCGTGGAGCACCCGTCGGGCGAAGTCGTCCGCCGGTACGCACTCAGTCCCCCGGCGGGAGTGGGCAATGGCTTCCTCCAGGTATTCCGGACTGCCCGTCGCCGAGTGCCGCGCGTTCAGCACCTGGGAGAGGGCCAGGTGTGCCTGGGCGCGCAGCGGATGCCCGGCCGGTGCGCCGGCGAGGGCGTCGCGGGCGGCCTCGTGCGCGTCCTGCAGGATGACCGGATCATGGGTGCGCGAGGCGTGACCGGCCAGCAGGAGGCTGAGGTTGGCGAGAGCCAGGGTGCGCTCGACGGGGTTGGGGGCCGTGTCGGCCGACTCGCGGCATGCGGCGATGCCCTCCTCGTACGGCACGGCGTCGCCCTCGGTCAGGGCGCCCTGGATGAGGGCGACGCCGAGATCGGAGAGGAACCCGGACCGGCTGTTCAGCGCGGCGTCCGGCTCCGCGAGGGTGTCGCGCAGGAGCGTGATGCCCTCGGAGCGCAGCGTGGGATCGGCCAGGTGCAGGGCGGCGCTGCACAGGGCGGAACCGAGGGTGGCGCTGTGCTGGGCGCGGTTGGGGTTGTTCCACGTGCTGAGTTCCATGGCCTTGCGCAGTTCGGCGACCGCCTCCCGCATCGCGTCCCGGTCCTCGTTCGCCGCGGCCCAGTTCCGCAGGGTGTGCCCCAGATTCCCGTGCCTGCGGGCCTGTTCGTCGCGGACCCCGGGGGCGCAGACCACGGCGGCGCGGCAGGCGGTGACGGCGTCGGTGAGTGCCTGGTGTCCGGCGCCCTCCTGGAACCCGTAGAAGAGGACGAGTCCCAGGTCCGACAGGCAGACGCCCTGTTCGAGGCTTCCTTCGCCGAAGGCGGTGGCGGCGTGGCGCAGCAGGGTCTCGGCCAGGTACAGGACGCCGGAGTGGCGGGTCTGCTGGAACATCAGCGTCATCCCGAGGGCGGCGTGGTACGCGAAGCCGGGCTCGGTCGCGGCGGCGTCCGGTGCGCCGGACAGAGTGGCGAACAGCGGGCGTATCCCGTGCGGCACCTGGTCCGGGTCCTGCTCGTGCACCGCGACGAACCGGAGCAGCGCGGCGCCGAGCGCTCCGGGGTCGGTCTCGTTCCCCGCGAGGTAGCGGAACCAGTCGGCGTGAGCCAGGGCCAGGGCCCCGAGCCCCCACAGGCTCCCGTCGGGCAGGACGGGGCCCTCGTGCACCTCGGCCGCCGCCGCTTCGGCCTCCGCCCCGAGGAACCATTCCAGGGCGCTCTGCTCGGTGTCCGCGCGCTCGGCCTGCTGGAGTATGCGGCGGGCGGCGTTCTCGGCGCTCACCTGGTGAGCCGGCGCCGGACGGCTGTGGCCGGTGCCGTATCCACGGTGCGCCCCTGCTGTGCCATCGCTCCCCCGTCGGCCGGCAACAGGATCAACCTACCTATTGCTGAGGCGACTTGAGCAAGTCCGCAGGTCCCGTGGTCAGGCGTCGAGTGGCCGGATCTCGTAGTGCAGAGTCCGGTCGCGCTTGATCTTGTGTGCGACCGGGACGAGGACGCCCTGCACGATCGGGTGCTTGCGCGACATCATCCGGGCGGCGTGCGTGTTCTCCTTCGACCCGGCCTGGAGGAGGCGGGCGTGCGCCGTGATCTGCGGCCCCGTCGGCCGGCCGCGCAGGGTGCAGGGGCCGACCATCACGACGGGGTGGTTGCGCATCCGCTCCACCTTCCACGCCGAGGAGAACGTACGGATGAAGGCGTGGTCGCCCTCTACCGCGATGTTGACGGGGGTGTCCGCGTGCGTGCCGTCCTGCCGCCGCGTGCTGAGCAGCACGGCGTACTGCTTCACGAACGGCCGCAGCTCAGGGATCGTCTCCATACCTTCCATGGTCCGCCGCCCCGGCGTCGTGTCATCTGCGCGGGCGGTGCGGAACGGGCGTTTCGGCCGTGTTCTCGTGCAGCTCTCGCCGCCGTCATGGAGCGCTGAGCGGCTCCGCGGGGCTGCGTTGTGCCGCTGGAGAGTGGCGAAGCCGGCGTGTGCCCGCTCGCGGTCCGCTCACATCCGGGCCCGGCTTCACTGACGGGCCGCTCTGAGCTCGCGGATCAGGGCGCGGACGGAGACGCTGGAGGCCAGCTCCGGGGTGGTGACGTAGCCGACGGAACGGGTGGGGCGCTCGGGTCCGAGATCGGTGATCTCGACGGTGTCCGGTGCTTCGTTCAGCGAGAGCGCGGGCATGATCGCCATTCCGAGACCTCTGCTCACCAGTGAGAGCACTGCTCCGTCGCCCTCGGTCAGCACGGTCGCCTTGGGAATCCAGTCCTGCCCGGCCCACCACTGGCGGGTGTAGGAGCCGCAGTTCTCGTGCCAGTCCACCAGCGGCAGGGAGCGTGGGGCGGGGTGTCCGACCGGATGCACCAGCGAGTACGGCTCCTCGACGAGTACGCCGCCGATGAGCCCGGCGGGCACGGGCGAGGCGGCGCCCATCGTTGCGATACCCACGTCCGCGCGCCCCTCGGCGACCTCGCCGGCAGTGCCCGCGCCCAGCTCGCGGACGACACGCACCTCCGGTTCGACTGGGGATGATGCGGGGCGAGAATCAGGGCAAGATCATCGTGCGGGCGGCAGGGGCGGCAGGGGCGGCCGGAGCGGCTGGGGCGGCCGGGGCGGACGCCTCATGACGTTCTGCGCCGTGGCGGGTGGCGCGGCCCTGCGTGGACA
>NZ_JAELVH010000159.1 GCF_019399235.1 Streptomyces poriferorum
GGCCGCCGGTATCGGCGGCCCGCCCCGCTACGACCCCGCGCACTACACCGGCCTCGCCCGGCTCGCCGAGGGCGGGGCCCTCGACTTCGTATCCCTCGACGACTCGTTCGCCCGGCCGGGGCCGGACGCGCTCGCCGTGCTCTCCCGGGTCGCGCCGGAGACCCGCAGGATCGGCCTCGTCCCGACGGTCACCACGACCCACACCGAGCCCTTCCACGTGTCGTCCGCGGTGGCCACGCTGGACTGGGTGAGCCGCGGCCGGGCCGGCTGGTGCGTGGACGTGTCGAGTACCACCGCCGAGGCCCGGCTGTTCGGCCGCCGCTCCGCCGCGCCCGCCGCCGAACTGTGGCGGGAGGCCGGCGAGGCCGCCGACGTGGGGGCGCGTCTCTGGGACAGCTGGGAGGACGGTGCCGAGATCCGGGACGCCGCCACCGGACGCTTCCTCGACCGCGGCAAGCTGCACCGCACCGACTTCGAGGGCGCGGCCTTCCGCGTCCGTGGCCCCGCCGTCGTGCCCCGGCCCCCGCAGGGCCACCCGGTCACGGTCGTCGAGGGCACGGCCGGTCCGGCCCGGGAGGTGGCCGCCCGCCACGCGGACGTGGTGCTCGTACGGGCGGGCACACCCGAGCGGGCCGCCGGGATCCGCGACGACGTGCACCGCCGCGCGGCGGCCCACGGACGGGACCCCGGGACACTGCGGGTGCTCGTCGCGCTCACCGTCGACCTGGGGGACGCCGAGTCCGCCCCGGAACCCGGGCTGGCGAGCGGGCCGCCGCTCGCCGGGCACGGGACGTACTACCGCGGCGGCCCGGTCGACCTCGCCGACCTGATCACCCAGTGGTACCGGGCCGGGGCCGTCGACGGCTTCCACCTCACCCCGCTCACCCCGGGGCGCGACCTCGAACGGATCGTCAACGGCACCGTGGCCCTGCTCCAGCACCGCAGCCTGTTCCGCACCTTCTACCCGGGCGGCACCCTCCGCGAGCACCTGGGCCTGCCCCGCCCGGCCAACCGGTACGCCCTCCAGGGAGCACGGGCATGACGGCCGCCCCGAAACAGATGCATCTCGCCGCCCACTTCCCGGTGGACGACACGACCGTCTGGGACGACCCGCGCTCGGGCAGCCAGATCGAGTTCGCCTCCTTCGCGCACCTGGCCCGGACCGCAGAACGAGGGCTGTTCGACTTCCTCCTCCTCGCCGAGGGGCTACGGCTGCGCGAGCACGACGGCCTGGTCGACGACCTGGACGTGGCCGGCCGCCCCGACCCCCTCACGGTGCTGCCCGCGCTGGCCGCGGTCACCGACCGGCTCGGTCTCGCCGCCTCCGCCGGCGCCACGTTTCACGAACCCTACGAGCTGGCCCGCCGGTTCGCGACCCTCGACCATCTCAGCGCCGGCCGGTCCGCGTGGAACGTCGTCACCTCGGCCGACGCCTCCACGGCTGAGAACTTCCGGCGCGCCGGCCAACCCGACCGGGCCGACGGGGACGGGTACGCCCGCACCGCCGAGTTCGTCGCCACGACCCGTGAGCTGTGGGACTCCTGGACGCCCGACGGCTCCCCGCGCCCCTTCGCCCACCACGGCCGGCACTTCTCGGCCGAGGGCGAGTTCACCGTCCCGCGCTCCCCGCAGGGGCACCCCGTCGTCATCCGGGCAGTGGACGGCGCGCAGGACCGCGAGTTCGCCGCGGCCGTCGCCGACGTCGTTCTCACCCGGCACGGCACCCCGCGGGCGGGCCGCGCGTTCTGTGCCGACGTCAGGAGCCGGCTCGCGAAGTACGGCCGGGAGCCCGGCGGACTGAGGATCATGCCCGGAATCGGTGTGGTGCTGGGCGACAGCGACGCGGACGCACGGGAGCGGGCGGCCGGGATCCGCCTGCAACAGGTCTCGCCGCAGCACGCGATCGCGGCCCTGGAGCGTATCTGGGGCCGTGACCTCTCCTCGTACGATCCCGACGGGCCGCTCCCGGCGTGCGATCCGGACCCCGCGGCGGCGCGGGCCGGGCACGGTGACGCCCTCGCGGTCGCGGCGCGCTGGCGCGAGCTGTCCCGGGAGAAGGGGCTGTCCATCCGGGGGACGGTCATCGAGGCGACGGACCGTCAGCCCCTCGTCGGCAGTCCGGAGACCGTGGCGGCGGAGATGACCCGTCGCGTCGCCGCGGGAGCCGCCGACGGCTTCGTCCTCGTTCCCCATCTCACCCCCGGCGGCCTCGACGACTTCGTCGACCGGGTCGTCCCGCTCCTCCAGGAACGGGGGGTGTTCCGCACCGCGTACACCGGCTCCACGCTGCGGTCGCACCTCGGACTCGCCGCGCCGGTATGGAAAGGTTGACCACATGAGCACGGACGCACAGCAGCAGGCAGCACGGGACTGGAACCACTGGCACCAGGAGCGGACCGCCACGGTCGCCGCTCCGTACGGGCCGCTGTCCCTCACCGGCACCCACTGGCTCTCCGACTACCCGGAAGGTCGAATTCCGGCCGTCCCGGGTCACTGGGCGGAGGGCGGCGACGAGGTGGTGCTCACCGCCGGCCCCGAGGACGGGCTGAGCGTGGACGGGAAGCCGTTCACCGGCCAGGTCCGCCTCGGCGCCGACCGCGGGCCGATCGATGGTTCCCGGGTGGCGCACGGCGGGCGCCGGCTCGTCTTGCTGAGCCGCGAAGGCCTTTGGGCGGTACGGGACTTCGACCCGGACTCCGCGGCGCGACGCGCCTTCCGCGCGATCGAGGCCACGCCGTACGACCCGCGCTGGGCCGTGCCGGGCCGCTTCCGCCCGTACGACGCCTCCCGTACCGTGCGGGTCGAGAACGCCGACGGTGTCGAGCGCGGACTGGGGCTCGGCGGCGAGATCGCCTTCGCGCTGGACGGCGTGGAGCACACGCTCCAGGTGGCCGTGGAGGGCGACGGCTCGCTCTGGGCGGTCTTCGCCGATGCCACCAGCGGGGACACCAGTTACCGCTTCCGGTTCCTGCGGCCCGCGGCCCCTGCCGCCGACGGCTCGGTGACGGTGGATCTGAACCGTGCGCTGCTGCCGCCCTGCGCCTTCGCGGACCACTTCATCTGCCCCTTCCCGCCGCCCGGCAACACCCTGTCCATCGCCGTCGAGGCCGGAGAGCGGCGCAGGACCGACGGCTGAACCGCCCCTCGTCCCGGCCGCGCCCGGCCCCGGCAGACCGTCCTGCGCCGGGGCCGGGCGCGGCGGCGGGGAGGCAGTGCCCGGCAAGCTCAGGCCAAAAGGCGCCCTTGCGCCGGAAGTTGACGCCTTGAATACTCCCGAGCAGCGCTTGTCAGGAGCACGGCACATCCGGAATACGGACGGATGGCCGCGCCCATGACTGCGCCTCACGGGTCCGGACACCCCACAGACGGACCCCCGACTCCCCTCGGGAGGAAACAAGTGAGGATCAAGCGCACCACCCCCCTCAGCACCGCCGCGAGACGCACCAGGGCCATCGGCATAGCCGCAGGTCTCGTGGCCGTCGCCGCACTCACCGTCCCCAGCGCCCAGGCCAGCTCCACCGGAACGTACAGCGCGAACCAGCTCTCCGCCGCGAGCGACGCCGTGCTCGGCGCCGACGTGGCCGGTACGGCCTGGAACGTCGACCCCGTGACGAAGAAGCTCGTGGTCACGGCCGACAGCACGGTATCCGCCTCGGAGATCCAGCAGATCAAGGACTCCGCGGGCGCCAACGCGGGTGCCCTGCGCATCGAGCGCACCTCCGGGAAGTTCAGCAAGCTGCTCTCCGGCGGTGACGCCATCTACGGGCCCGGCTTCCGGTGCTCCCTCGGCTTCAACGTCCGCAGCGGCAGTACGTACTACTTCCTGACCGCCGGCCACTGCACCGACGGCAACCCGCCGTGGTACACGAACTCGGCCAACACCACGAGCATCGGTCCGACGGCCGGGTCCAGTTTCCCGACCAACGACTACGGCCTGGTCCGGTACGCCAACACCTCCCTCGCCCACCCGGGCACCGTCGGCAGTGTCGACATCACGGGCGCGGCGAACGCCACGGTCGGGATGTCCGTCACCCGCCGCGGCTCCACCACCGGCATCCACAGCGGCACCGTCTCGGCGCTCAACGCCACGGTCAACTACGGCGGCGGCGACATCGTCTACGGCATGATCAAGACGAACGTGTGCGCGGAGCCCGGCGACTCCGGCGGTCCGCTCTACTCCGGCACCACGGCGATCGGGCTCACCTCGGGCGGCAGCGGCAACTGCAGCTCCGGTGGGACGACCTTCTTCCAGCCGGTCACCGAGGCACTCAGCGCGTACGGCGTCAGCGTCTACTGACACGCCGGGTGGCCGGTCCTGCCCCCAGGAACCGGCCCGTCCCTCGAAAGCGCAAGTCGAACACGCCGAGCCCCCGCCCGAATTGTGGGCGGGGGCTCCCGCTGACCCCGCGGCTTTTGAGAGGATGTGACACAGGACGGTCACGCAGGAGCAACGGGGGCGGATGCTGCGCCTCCCGGAGGGATGCCCTCCGGGAACCCCCGGCAGACACCCCAGGGGGTTCCAGGTCCGTGAAACGCATCGGAGTGACCGGTCATCGCAGCATTCCGCGGGAAGCCCATGACCATGTACTGGCCTCGATGCGAGCGGCGTTCCGCGGATTCGACGGCTCGGTTGAGGCGCTGTCCAGCCTGGCCGTCGGGGCGGACCAGCTCTTCGCCGACCTCGCCCTCGCCCATGGCGCCCAGCTGACCGTGGTCATCCCCAGCGGCGACTACGAGGCCTGCTTCGCCGACGGGGCGGAACTTTCCCGCTACCGGGCGCTCAAGGCCCGGGCCGTACGCGAGGTCAGACTGGACTACCCGCACTCCACCGACGAGGCGTACTTCGCGGCCGGCGCCTACATCGCCGATCACTGCGACCGGCTGATCGCCGTGTGGGACGGCCGCCCCGCCCGCGGCCTCGGCGGTACGGGGGACATCGTGACGTACGCCCGCGGGCTCGGCCGCCCGGTGACGGTGATCTGGCGCGACGGGGTCGAACGCGGCTGACCGGCCGTCACGGGCGGGGAGGATCCACGCGCGTGCGGCCGGCCGTCACGTGGGGCGGTGTGCCGGTGGCCTCACATCTGGTGCCGGGCGAGCCAGTCGGTGTGCTGCGGAGAGACGATGCGCTCGGTCTCGAACACCGCCCGCGGCCACTGGCGCTCGTTCAGCGTCGTCTCCATCGCTATCTGCATGGACTCCAGGTCCTTCTCCACCAGGGAGTGGGCCGAGATCAGCGGATGGTGGCGGCGCATCTCGGCCCAGGCCAGACAGGCGGCGGCCGCGGCGGAGAGCACCCCGGTCAGCGCGAAGGACTGGCCGACCGAGAACGCCCTGAACAGGGCGAGCAGCAGGGCCAGCGCCGTCAGCGCGGCGATGGTGGTCGACCAGACCAGGGTGGCCCGCCGGGAAACCTCCTGGCGCCGGCGGTACCAGCTGCGCTGTTCGATCAGTCGGTCGCGTACATATGTCTCCTTGCGCACGGTGAACGCCTTCTCCCGTAACGCACGCATGGATTCGGTGATGAGCCCGCCGGAATCGGCCATCCGGTCCCGGGGATCGGACCAGCCCACTTTGCGGAGCTCCTGGAGCCCTTCTTCGAGCCGGTTTGCGAACACCGCTTCGGGGTGCTGCGTGCCGGTGTCGAAAGGTGAGCCGTGCACCGAGTAGCGCCAGCACATCGATTTGATGAACTCTGCCGCGGAGCGATTGAGTTGCCAATGCGACTTTGCTTTCCGCCGGGAGGTGAGGAAGGTGGCGACCAGGACGCCGAGGTAGGCCAACACTGCCGCACAGTCGGTGAGTTGGAGGGTGCCACCGACCTCCGCGCGCCATGGCAGTGCGGCCGGTATCGTGCCCCCGACCAGCAGGATGAGCTGCCATCGGGTGGTATTCACCGCCTCCCGCTGGCGGGAGATCGCAATGGCGTCCGTGTGGTGAAAGAGTTCCGGCAGATCAGCGTTCCTGAAGACCATGCTCTGCAGTGGTCCGGGAATCGCCGTCATGTTCACTCCCGTCTGCGGTTATGTCGTCACCCTGATGGCGGAATCTAACGTTCCGCTCGGTCGGCGCCGGTCCCGTGTGACGCTCGTGTTCCAAGTGGGCGTCCTCAGTTGCCAACCGAGGCCATGAGAGTAAAGTCGTGCCGCCGGACACTGCAATGGTGCAGGTACCAACGCTGGTTTCCTGTCCGGAACCATTCCATCGGAACGAATCCCCTCAAGGACGGCCGTGAAGACCACTGAATCCTCCCTCTCCTTCGCCGTTGCGAAGAAGAGCCGTGTGCCGCTCGCCGCGATCGACGCGCGTGGCGGCGAAGCAGCCAGGAAGCTCGGTCGGGTGCACGTCGCTTCCGCCGGTCGCCCCAGCCAGGCATCCACTTTCAACTCCTCCCTCTGATCCCCGATTACGGATCACTCCACCGGTACGGCCGGTCAGCCGGATCACCCTTCCGGGCTGGCTAGACTGGCGGAATGACAGGACCCCTGGTCCCTTTCCGTGAAGTAGTCCTCAAGGTTCACAGCAGGTGTGATCTTGCCTGTGACCATTGCTATGTCTACGAACATGCCGATCAGAGCTGGCGAACCCGTCCGAAAACAATCTCTGACGAAGTCATTTTCCGGACTGCTCAGCGCCTGGCTGAGCATGCCAAGACACACGCACTGCCCTCCGTGTCAGTAATCCTGCACGGAGGGGAGCCTCTGCTGGCGGGCCCTGCCCGGCTGCGGCGCATCTGCGAAGAGCTGACCTCCGCCTTCGACGGCATCGCCGCCCTCGACCTCCGGATCCACACCAACGGACTGCAGCTCAGCCCGCGCTATCTCGACCTCTTCAGCGAGTACGACGTCAAGGTGGGCATCTCCCTCGACGGCGACCGCGCGGCCAACGACCGGCACCGCCGCTTCGCCGACGGGCGCAGCAGCCACCCGCTGGTACTCAAGGCCGTCGAGCTGCTCCGCCAGGAGCGCTACCGCCATCTCAACCTCGGCCTCCTGTGCACCGTCGACATCTCGAACGACCCGGTCGCGGTCCTCGACGCGCTCACGGAGCTCGAACCGCCGCTCATCGACTTCCTGCTTCCTCACGCCACCTGGGACGACCCGCCGCCGCGGCCCGACGGATCGCCCACCGCCTACGCCGACTGGCTCCTCGCGGTCTTCGACCGCTGGCAGGAGCAGGGGCGCCCGGTGCCGGTGCGGATCTTCTCCTCGGTCGCCTCGACGCTCAACGGCGGCCCCAGCCTCACCGAGTCGCTGGGCCTCGCGCCGACCGACCTCGTCGTCGTGGAGACCGACGGCAGCCTGGAGCAGGTCGACTCGCTGAAGAGCGCCTACGAGGGTGCGGCGGGCACCGGATTCGACGTCTTCGCGCATGCCTTCGACGAGGTCGCGGCGCACCCCGGGGTCCGGGCCCGTCAGCTCGGCCTGGAGGGGGTCAGCGAGACGTGCCGCCGCTGCCCCGTCGTACGTTCGTGCGGGGGAGGTCTGTACACCCACCGCTACAGCTCCGCCGGCGACGGTGAGGGATTCGACAACCCGTCGGTGTACTGCCACGACCTCGCCGCGCTGGTGCGCGGGATCGAGGCCCGGACACCCGCGGACACCGTGGCGCCCGAGGTGGCCGATCCGGCCGAACTGCTCGCGGCCCAGGAGGACCTCACCCGCACCCTGCTGGCGCGGCTGCACGCCGACCTGGACGGCAGGGGCGGTGAACGCTGGGCGCAGGCCTGGGAGCTGGCGGCCGTCCTGGAGGGCTCGGACGAAGGAGCCCGGGGGCTGGACGGCGTACTCGCCCATCCGTACACGCGCACCTGGCTGCTCGACGCGCTGGACGCCCTGCACGAAGGCCGGGCGGGGGCGCCTTCCGGCGCGGCGGACGGTCTGCAGACCCTTCTCGCGGCGGCGGCCGTACGGGCCGGCCTCGACGTACGGGTGCCGGTGCCCTACCGGGACGGCGGGCTCGTCCTGCCCACCCTGGGGCGGCTGACGGTCTCCGGGCCGGGGGAGCGCGGCACCGTGCTGGTCCGCGCGGCCGGCGACGGGTTCCTGGCGGGTCCCGCCGCCGGATCGGCCGAGCGGCGGATCCGGCGGTCCGCCGCGGCCGGACCCGGCTGGCTGCCGGTGCGCGGGTTCGCCCTGCCGGGCGACCCGTTCCCGGGCCACGGCTTCGTGATCGACGACCTCGATCCGTACCGGGACTGCTTCGGCGCGCCTGCCGCGGCCACGCTCGACGCGGCGGCGGCAGGCCGTCTGGGTGACGTGCTCACCGAGGCCTGGGCGCTGATCGGGGAGCGGGCCCCCGCCCACGGCGCGCGGTCGCTCGACGGCCCGCTCACCCTCACCCCGCTCACCGGGGCGATGCCGGGCGAGCCCTCGGTGGGACGGCACGGATACGGCGCACTCGGCATCGGGGTGGACGGGAATGCCCGCACACTGGCGCTCACGCTGCTGCGCGGCGTGCGCCGGGCGAGATTCCGGGCACTTGTGGATGTCGCGGATCTTTACGCGGCGGACGGCTCCTGGGAACATCGAATGCCCTGGAAGGACGAATTGGTTCCGCTTTCCGGGCTGCTGGAAGCTGCCTATGAACGGCTGGCGCTCGCGGTATTCGATCACCGTTTCCGGGACGGAATCCCGCAGGCGCTCGACACGCTGGAAGGGGCCGCCGAACTCACCATCGGCGGGAAACGACTGCTGGCTTTGATGCGAAAAGAGTTCTGAATCCCGAATTCCGGTTCGACCGGGAGGGTGGGTGCAGACTCGGGACAACCGGGAGGAACAGTCGCAGACCGCATCCGAGCGGGAGTGTGATCGACAGGGCCCGGGAACAGATGACTGAAAAGTGGCGTTGATTGACCGAACGTCATGGGGGTGGAGCAAGGTCCGCTCCGGAATGATGAATTCGCTCGCATTCTCTTCACTCCTCGAGTGCGGGTGCTCACACAGGACGGGGGTCGTGTGCACGCGACGACGCAGCAGCGAGCGGCGGACCATCGGCCGTACTTCTTCTTGAGTTATGCCCACACACCGGGGTACGGCGGTGGCACGGACCCCGACATGTGGGTCGAACGGCTCTTCCAGGATCTCTGTGGCCATGTGATGGCCATGACCGATCTGCCCGCGGGCGCGCCCGCCGGCTTCATCGACCGCGAGATACGTTCCGGCGAGGGCTGGTCGGAGCGGCTCGGCGAAGTCCTCGCCACCTGCCGGGTGTTCGTACCGCTGTTCTCGCCCCGCTACTTCGCCAGCGAGATGTGCGGCAAGGAGTGGTACGCGTTCGCCCAGCGGGCCATCCACCACCGGGCCCGCTCCAACCAGCCCGCCGAGGCGATCGTCCCGGCGCTCTGGGTGCCGGTGCCGCCCAGCCAGCTGCCTGGACCGGCCGAGCGATTACAGTTCAACCACCGTGATTTCGGGGACCGTTACGTCAGCGACGGACTGTACGGCCTGATCAAGCTCAAACTCTTCAACGAGGAGTACGAGCGTGCGGTGTACGAGCTCGCCAAACGCATCGTCAGCGTCGCGGACACCGTACGGATCGGCACCGGCCGGCCCGTCGACTACCGGCTGGCCCCCAGCGCCTTCGGTTCGACGGGCGGCGGAGCAGGCGGCCCCCGCCCCATGCAGGTGACCATCGCCGCCGCCACCCGCCACGACCTGCCCGAGGGACGGAACGCCGACTACTACGGCGACAACCCGCAGGACTGGAACCCCTACCACCCGGACGCCGCACGGCCCCTGGCCTATGTCGCCGAGGACCTGGTGCGCTCGCTCAACTACCAGGCCACCATCGCCTCCTTCGACGAGGAGGCCGGCCTTCCGGCCGGCAAGCAGCCCCCGACCACTCCGGAGATCCTCCTCGTCGACCGCTGGGCGCTCCAGGACGAGGACCGGTGCCGGCGGCTCGCCGCCTTCGACGCGGAGAACCGTCCCTGGGTGACGATGGTCGTGCCCTGGAACCGCGACGACCACGAGAGCAGAGCCGCGGAGGCCGAGCTGACCGCCAAGCTGGAGCGGACCATGCCGACCAAGATGCGCCAGGGCCGGGCCTACTGCCGCGCCGCCGCCAAAGGCGTACCGAGCATGGAGGCCTTCGGCCAGATCCTGCCGCAGGTGGTCGAGGTGGCCGCCCAGCAGTACCTGAGACACGCGGCCGTCTATCTGCCCGCCACCGGCGGCGGAGGCCCCACCGAACGGACCCGCCTGATGGGACCCATGGCGCAGACCCAGTACATCCCCGGGACACATGACGCTTCGACGGATGCGGAGGACACGGATGACGGCCAGTCGTGACGGGCGCATCGTCACCTTCTACTCGTACAAGGGCGGTACGGGGCGCACCATGGCCCTGGCCAACACCGCCTGGATTCTCGCCGCCAACGGCAAACGGGTACTGGCCGTCGACTGGGACCTGGAGGCTCCGGGACTCCACCGGTTCTTCCACCCGTTCCTCGACCCCTCGACGCTCGGGGCCACCACCGGTGTCATCGACCTGATCACCGAGTACGCCTGGGCCGCGACCAGCCCCGTGCAGCGGGCCGACGACTGGCACCGGGACTACGCCCGGATCCAGCCGCACGCCGTCTCGCTCACCCCCGAGGCGCTCGGCTGGGAGTTCCCGCACGGGGGGACGCTCGACTTCGTCTCCGCGGGACGGCAGAACCGCGAGTACTCCGCGACCGTCTCCACGTTCGACTGGGACAACTTCTACGACCGGCTCGGCGGCGGCCACTTCTTCGACGCCCTGCGCGACGACATGAAGGCCAACTACGACTACGTCCTCATCGACAGCCGCACCGGCCTCAGCGACATCGCCGACATCTGCACCGTCCACCTGCCCGACGTGCTCGTCGACTGCTTCACCCTCAGCGACCAGTCCATCGACGGCGCCGCCTCGGTCGCCCGGCAGATCTCCGAGCGGTACACCGGCCGCCCCATCTCGATCTTCCCCGTCCCGATGCGGATCGACGAGGGCGAGAAGGAGAAGGCGGACGCCGGACGGGCCCTGGCCCGGCTGAAGTTCGACCGGCTGCCGCGGGACCTCTCCGGGGACGAACTCACCGCCTACTGGGGCGCGGTGGAGATCCCGTACCGCCCCTACTACGCGTACGAGGAGACGCTGGCCACCTTCGGCGACGAGGCGGGGCTCACCAACTCCCTCCTCTCCGCCTTCGAACGGCTCGTCTCCGTCATCACGGACCAGCAGATCACCTCGATGCCGGCGGTCGGCGAAGAGGTACGGCTGCGCATCCGTGACGCGTTCACCCGGCGCAGGCCCGCCCTGCCCGCCGATCTCCTGCTCAGCTATGTGGCGGAGAACCGGATGTGGGCCGACTGGATCGAGTCCGTGCTCACCCGGGCAGGCTTCCGCGTCGTGCCTCGCGACGTGTCCGCCGAGCGGGAGCCGCAGGAGGCGGCGGCCGTCGCCGCCACGGGCGCGGTCCGGACCGTGGTCCTGCTCTCCAGCGCCTATCTGAAGTCGCAGCGCGCGGTGAACCTCTGGGACCGGGCCGTCGCCGAGGACCCGGGCGGCGGGCGGCGCCATCTGCTGCCGCTCAGGGTCGGTGACGTACGGCTTTCGGCGCCCTACATCGACCGCAACCCCGTCGACCTGTTCCGGCTCGACGAGGTGCACGCCACCGCGGCCCTGTTACGCGCCCTGGACCGGCCCGTACAGCTCACCGACGCGGTCTCGCCCGGACCGCGCTTCCCCGGCACCGTCCCCCGGATCTGGAACGCACCGCCGCGCAACCCCGGCTTCACCGGCCGCTCCCTGGTCCTGGAGCGGATGCGCGACCAGCTCGGCGGCGGCATGGCCGTCGTACTGCCGCAGCCGCAGACCCTGTACGGACTCGGCGGCGTCGGCAAGACGCAGGTCGCCCTGGAGTACGTGCACCGGTTCATGGCCGACTACGACCTGGTCTGGTGGATATCGTCCGAGCAGACCGACGACGTGGTCGCCGGTCTCGCCGAACTCGCCGTCCGGCTCGGTGCCCAGGGCGGCGACGACATGGCGGCCGCATCCCAGGAGGCCGTCGACCTGCTGCGCCGGGGCGTGCCCTCGGACCGCTGGCTGCTGGTCTTCGACAACGCCGACGACCCCGAACGCCTGCGCCGCTACTTCCCGCAGGGCGGCTCCGGTCACATCCTGGTCACCTCCCGCAACCAGGCATGGTCCCAGCACGGCGACGCACTGCCCGTCGACGTCTTCCTGCGCGAGGAGTCCATCGAGCACCTCCAGCGCCGGGCGCCCGGGCTGAGCGACGAGGACGCCGCCCAGGTGGCCACCGCGGTGGGCGACCTGCCGCTCGCCGTCGAACAGGCCGCCGCGTGGATCGCGGAGACCGCCACCCCGATCGACACCTACCTGGAACAGCTGGCCCAGCAGGCCCCGGAGGTCCTGGCGCTCAACCAGCCGGCCGGATACCCCGAGCCGGTCGCCGCGACCTGGAACATCTCCATCCAGCGCCTCAAGGAGCGCTCGCCCGCCGCGGTGCGCCTGCTCCAGCTCTGCGCCTTCTTCGCCCCCGAACCGATCTCGGGGAACCTCCTGTACAGCAAGGAGATGATCGAGGCGCTGAAGCCGTACGACGCCTCGCTCCAGGAGAAGCTGGTGCTGGGCCGCGTCATCCGGGAGATCGGCCGGTTCGCCCTCGCCAAGGTCGACCAGGTCTCCAACTCCATCCAGGTGCACCGGCTCGTGCAGGCCGTCATCCGGGCCCAGCTCACCGAGGAGGAGCAGCGGGACGCCCGGCACGCCGTCCACCGCATCCTGGCGGGCGCCAGGCCCGATGACGACGAGCCGATCGACAACCCCGCCAACTGGCCTCAGTTCGCCACGATATGGCCGCACCTGGGCCCGTCCGACGCCCGCAACTGCAAGGAGCCCGAAGCTCGCAGGCTCCTGATCGACCGGGTGCGTTACCTGTGGAAGCGCGGTGACTTCAGGACGGCCACCACACTCTGCGAGGAGCTGCGCGAGATCTGGCGCGAGACGCTGGGGGAGCGGGACATCCAGTACCTCTACCTCTGCTTCCACCTGTCCAACATCTATCGCTCGCGCGGCCGTTACGTGGAGGCCATGGAGCTCGACGAGATCACCCTGGCGATGCAGCGGGAGGTGCTCGGCCCGGAGCATCCGCACACGTACATGAGCACCAGCAGCCTGGCCACGGACCTCGGCACGCTCGGCGAGTACACCAGGGCGATCGAGCTGGCGACCGAGGCCACCGACGGGTTCAACCAGATCTTCCACGACTCGCACCCGAGGGCGCTGGCCGCGGCCAACAACCTGGCGTTCACCCTGCGGTCCATCGGCCAGTACGCCAAGGCCCGCGAGATCGACCAGGACGTCTTCGACCGGCGCCGGGAGGTGCTCGGCGAGGAACACCCGTACAGCCTCTCCTCGGCCATGAACCTGGCCCGCGACCTGCGGGACGTCGGCCGGTACGAGGACTCGGTCGGCATCCTCAGCCGTACGTACGACAGTTACAAGGCCACCCTCGGCCGGTCCTTCCCCGGCACGCTCAGCGCGGCCAAGAGCCTGGCGGTCTCGCTGCGCCGGGCGGGCCGGCTGGAGGACGCCCGCCGCCTCACGGTGGCGACCCGGGCCCGGTACAAGGCCAAGTACACCTCCGCCAACCCGGAGTCGCTGGCCTGCGACCTCAATCTGGCGGCGGACCTGTTCGCGGCCGGGGAGACGGCCGAGGCCCGGACCACAGCGCAGGAGGTGGTGGACCAGTACATGAAGGTGCCGGGCGAGAAGCACCCGTACACCCTGGCCGCCCTGAACAACCTGGGCGTCTACCTCTGGGGGAGCGGTGCGGCCGAGGAGGCGGAGCAGGTGCTGACCCGGGTGGTCGCCTCGATGCGCGAGGTGTACGGGCGGGAGCACCCCAACACGCTCTTCAGCGTGATGAACCTGGCCAACGCCACGGCGGAGCGCGGCGACATCGATCTCGTGCTGAAGACCGAGCGGTCACTTGCGGTGCAGTTCCGGGACGTGCTGGGCGCGCACCATCCGGAGACGCTGGCCATGAAGTCGAACATGGCGGTCACCCTCGGCGCGATGGGGCGCAAGGACGAGGCGCTCCACGTCAGGGCGGAGACGGTCGAGGAGCTGACCCGGCAGCTGGGTGAGGACCATCCGCTCACCCGGATCGCCCGGGACGACCGCCGGTTCCAGCGTGAACTGGAACCGCAGGCGGTGTGAGGCACGCGGGAGCGTCCGGCCGGTGGCCGGACGCTCCCGCCGCTCAGGTCCTGGACGTGTCCAGCAGCCAGGTGAGGATGCGGGGGAGTGCGTGCAGCGCGTCGAAGTGCGCAGCCGCCGGTTCCACCACGACCCTGGCGCCCGGGATGCGGCTCGCCAGCCAGCGGGTGTGCCCGACCGGTGAGAACACGTCCTTCTCGCCGTGCCACAGCAGTACCGGGCCGGTGATGGCGGCCGGGTCGAACCCCCACGGGTGACTGAACGCGAGCGCGTCGTCGATCCAGCCGTACGCCGAAGTGCGCAGTCCCTCACGGTAGTTGCGCAACAGCATGGTGCGTACCCCGGCGTCGTTGACCACCATCCGGTCGGAGTCGGTCAGCTCCCGGCGCAGATCGTCGATCAGCCGCACCGGGTTCTTCCTGATCACCGCGGACCGCGAGATGAACGACTCCGCGAGCCCGTCCGGATCGGAACGTGCCGTGGTGTAGGCCAGTACGTTCGAGGGAGCCATTCCCTCGAACCAGTCGAGACCCTCGGCGTCCCG
>NZ_JAELVH010000015.1 GCF_019399235.1 Streptomyces poriferorum
CCCCGGCTGGAGAACGACGCGGCCGCGTCGTTCTCCAGCCGGGGCCCGCTCACCAACGGCTCGCTCAAGCCCGACATCGCCGCGCCCGGCGTCGGTATCGTCGCGGCCCGCGCCGCCGGTACCTCAAAGGGCCAGACCGTCGACGATCACTACACGGCGCTCAGCGGCACCTCCATGGCCACCCCGCACGTGTCGGGCGCGGCGGCGATCCTCGCCCAGGAGCACCCCGACTGGTCGCCGCAGCGCCTGAAGGACGCCCTGATGTCGACCTCCGAGTCCGTGGCGGGGGCCACGGGATACGAGCAGGGCGCGGGTCGGGTGGACATCGGCCGGACAACGGCCCGGACGCTCTTCGCGACCGGTTCCGTCGGTTTCGGCTTCTTCAAGTACGGCGCGGCGAACGAGCCGGTCGCCCGCACCGTGACCTACCGCAACGACGGCGACACCTCGCGGACGCTCGACCTGTCCGTGCGCGGTGACAACGGCCTCGGCACCCCGCTGCCCGCCGGGATGGTGACCCCGTCCGCCGGCGCACGGCACGGCTCACCGTGCCGGCGCACGGCACGGCCGAGGTCGGCCTCACCGCAGACCCCGCGGCCGGACCGAGCGGCCGCATCAGCGGAACGCTCACCGCCACCGCGCGAGACGGATCGGCCACCGTGCACACCGAGTTCGGCCTGGTGAAGGAGGATCGGGTGGTCGCCCTCACCGTGCACGCCGTCAACCACGCAGGGCAGCTCGCCTACCGCAACAGCGACGTCAGCCTCTACAACCTGGACACCGGCGCCCTGTCCACGCTTCCCCTCAACGCCAAGGGCGACGTGGTCTTCCGCGTGAAGCCGGGCACGTACAGCCTGATGGGCTTCCTCGCCGGGTTCGACGAGGCGGGAAAGCAGGTCATCGACTTCACGCTGGCCGGTGACCCGCAGATGGTCGTCGACAGCGACCGCACGGTCACCCTCGACGGCACCGCCGCGAAGGAGATCAAGGTCAAGACACCGACCCCGGCCGAGCACCGCGGCCTGATGGTGGGGTACGAACGCTCCAGCGGATCGCGCTCGGCGACGCAGATCGCGCAGCTCGACCAGTACGTGGACCACGTGTACGCGCTGCCGACCGAGAAGACCACGCGCGAGAACTTCACCCTGTTCACCCAGTGGGTGATGTACACCCCCGAGATCCGCATCGACGCGGTCGGACACGGAGCCGTGCGCAGCCCGGAGTACGTGGTCGGCTCACCGAAGCTGGACGGTGTCTCGCTGCGCCGGGTCGTCCCGGTCGGCACCGCCTCGCCGGCCGAGCTCACCGGAGTGAACCTGTCCGGCAGGATCGCGCTGGTCCGCGCCTCGGCGGACCTCTCGCTCACCGACCAGGTCACGGCGGCGGCGAAGGCCGGAGCCAAGGCGGTGATCCTCTTCACCACCGAGCCCGGCCGGTACCTCGCCTCGGCGGGTACGGCCACCCTGCCGGTGCCTGCTCTCACGCTCGACGCCGATCCTGGGCGGACACTGGCCCAGCAGGCCGCGTCCGGACACCAGGTCCTGCTGATCGCCGCGGAGGCCGAAAGCCGGTACGCGTACGACCTGCTGTTCCCGTGGGACGGGCAGATCCCCGACGACACCGCGCTCAAGGTCGACACGACCACCACCGCCCGGGTCGAGGCCGACTACCACTCCCAGACCGGGCACCCCGCCGCCCAGGACCTGCGCTGGGCCTACCGGCCGGGCCAGGTGATCGCCACCTCCTGGACCACGCCGCGACCCCTGCCCGCGCCGATCCACCGCACCGAATGGGTGTCGGCGAACGGAGTGACGTGGCGTCACCTCGTCTATCTGGACAAGGAATGGGGCAGCCACTACAGCGGCCCGATGACCGACTACAGCCCCGGCCAGGTCGTCAAGGAGGACTGGCTCAAGCAGGTGGCCCGGCCGGCCGTTCCCGAGAACGACCCCGAATACGTTCCGGTACGCGGTGCCACCCAGATGAACCTGGCCATCACTCCCTGGACCGACTCCCAGGCAGGGCACGACGGCGTGTACTCCTACGTCACCGACAAGTTCACCACCCAGCTCTCCGCGCACGGTGAGGTGCTGGCGAAACGCGTCACGGCCACCGGCTCGTTCCCCGCTCCGTACGCCGAGCCGACCGAGTACACCCTGGTCATGGACAGTGCCCGCACCGCCGAGTACTGGAAGTTGTCCACGAAGACACACTCGGAGTGGCGGTTCACCTCGGCCCGTCCTGCCTCCGGAACCGCGCCGCTTCCACTGCTGCAGCTCTACTACGACCTGCCGCTGGACCTGCTCAACCGTGCTCCCGCAGGCGAGAAGTTCAGCTTCGCCGTGCGTACCGAGGAGCCCGGCACCACAGGCCCCGTGCGGGCCAGGACGCTGACGGCGGACGTCTCGTACGACGACGGAACGACCTGGCACAGGGCGGGGGTGACCGGCGGTGCCGACGGCCGGTTCACCGTCTCCACCCACCACCCCAAGGGCTCCGGCTTCGTGTCGTTGCGCATCGGCGCCGAGGACGCCGACGGCAACTCGGTGCAGCAGACCATCACCCGGGCGTACGCCGTGAATTGACGGGAGCGGCCCGCCCCGCCGGGTGCCCCCGGACGCCATCGCGTCCGGGGGCACCCGGCGTCCCGGCGGCATTCCCGTGCCCGTCCGGACGGTCGGTTGGCGAGTGCGCGCCATGTCGCCAACTCGCCAGCCCTGCAAGCCCGGTGACGCGGTGTACCGCTTCCATACTGCTGTGTGGTCACCACCGCGCGATCATGCCGCGGCCCTCGTGCGGATTTCCTGTGAAGGAGAGTGCGTGTTGAGGCAAGTCCCCCTACGACGGCGCGCCGTCGTCGCAGCCCTGCTCTCGGGTGTCATGAGCCTGCCACTGATGGGGGTGCTGCCCGCGTCGGCCGCCGCCCCGTCCGAGCCGAGCCCGTACGCACAGAAGACCGACAGTTCGGTGCGCGTTCAGCTCGACGCCAAGGACCGGGTCACCTTCTGGGTCCAGCTCGGCGAGCAGGCCGACACCACCGCCGCACGCAAGGAGAAGAAGAAGGCCGACCGTGGCCGCGCCGTCGTCGCGGCCAAGAAGGCCGAAGCCGGCCGGAGCCAGACCGCACTCGTCTCCCTGCTCAAGAAGGCCGGCGCGCCCTACACGTCGTACTGGATCGCCAACACGCTCAAGGTGACCGGCGACAAGGACCTCGCCCGGAAGATCGCCGCACGCTCCGAAGTCACCGCGATCGAGGAGGACGAACCGCTCGTCCTCCCGCACGCCACCACCGGCGGCCGGGTGAACACCGTCGAGGGCGTGGAATGGAACGTCGACCGGATCGGCGCCCCCAAGGTCTGGAACGACCTCGGCAAGCACGGCGAGGGCATCGTCGTCGCCAACATCGACTCCGGAGTCGACTACCGTCACCCCGCCCTGGCCGGAAGCTACCGGGGCCACCGCGCCGACGGCACGTACGACCACGCCTACAACTGGTTCGACCCCTCGGACGGCTGCACCGGCGACAGCCCGTGCGACAACGACGGGCACGGCACCCACACCATGGGCACCATGGCCGGCGACGACGGCGCCGGCAACGCCGTCGGTGTCGCCCCCGGAGCGACCTGGATCGCCGCCAAGGCCTGTGAGAACAACGCCTGCCCGCGCGACGCGCTGCTCGCCGCCGGACAGTGGATCCTCGCCCCGACCGACATGACCGGCGCCAACCCCCGACCCGACCTGGCCCCGGACGTCGTCAACAACTCCTGGGGCACCACCGCACTCGACCTCTGGTACAAGGCCACCGTCCAGGCCTGGCGCGACGCGGGCATCTTCGCCTCGTTCTCCAACGGCAACGCCGGGCCGGACTGTCTGACGACCGGCTCGCCCGGCGGCTACGACAACGCCTACTCCTCCGGCGCCTTCGACAGCAACGGCGACATCGCCGACTTCTCCTCGCGCGGCGCCGGCGAGGGCAGCGGCATCAAGCCCAACCTGGCCGCACCGGGCGTGGACATCCGCTCCGCCTGGCCGGGCGGTGGTTACCAGTCCCTCAACGGCACGTCGATGGCGGCTCCGCACACCGCCGCGACCGTCGCCCTGATGTGGTCCGCCTCGCCCGACATCCGCGGCAACGTCGACGAGACGGAACGTCTGCTCGACAGCACGGCCGTCGACACGTTCGACCCGAGCTGCGGGGGGACCGCGGCCAACAACAACGTCTGGGGCGAGGGCAAGCTGGACGCCTACGCGGCCGTGATGTCCACCCCGCGCGGCCCGCTCGGCGCGCTGACCGGCACCGTCACCGCCGACGGCAAGCCCCTCGCCGGGGCGACCGTGCGCCTGGACGGTCCCATGCAGGCGAGCGTCCGCACCGCCGACGACGGCTCCTACGCCCTCGGCAAGACGATGGCCGGCGACTACACCGTGTCCGTCTCGCAGTACGGCTACCTCACCGACACAGCCGCCGTCACCGTCGTCGCCAACGGCACGGTGACCCGGAACGCCGACCTGAAGACCGCGCCCACCGGCACGGTGACCGGCACCGTACGCGTCAAGGGCGGTCCCGAGGCGGGCGCCGGACTCGCGGTGTCCGACACACCCGTCTCCCTGACGACGGGCGACGACGGCGCGTACACCCTCCACCTGCCCGTCGGCACGTACCAGGTGGCCGTCACACCCGGCGACAAGTGCGCCAAGGCCGTTGCCTTCCAGATCACCGTCGGGAACGGCACCAGCAGCAAGGACCTCGACCTGCCCGTACGCACGGACGGTTACGGCACCACCTGCCAGGTCGTCGCCGGTGCCCCCTACCCGACCGGTGAGACCAAGCTGCCGCTCAGCGGGGCGGCGGGCAGCGCCCCTGTCGATCTGCCGTTCCCCGTCGCCCTGTACGGCCACACGTACACCGCGGCCAACATCACCGTCGAGGGCGTCCTCGCCTTCGGACCCAGCAGCACGACCAGCATCAACGAGGAACTGCCGTTCACCGGCACCCCGAACGGCGCTCTCTACCCGTTCTGGGACAACTTCCTGATGGACTCCTCCTCCGGCGTCTACACCGCGTTCCGGGGCACCGCGCCGCATCGTGAACTCGTCGTCGAGTGGCGCAACATGATCCTGAGCGACAACAAGCCCCAGCGCGTGAGCTTCGCAGCCGTCATGAACGAGGACGGCGGCTACACCTTCCACTACAGGGACATCGAGGACGGCGCCGCCGAACGCGGCTCCAGCGCCACCGTCGGAGCCGAGAACCACGACGGCACCGACGCCTTCCAGTACTCCTGCAACGAAACTGCCCTGCGCGACGGCATGACCATCTCCTTCCGGCCCGGGAAGACCGCGTCCCTGGCCGGCACGGTCACCGACGCCAACGACGGCAAGGCCCTCGCCGGCGCCGGTGTGACTGTCAGCCGGGACGGGGCGACGGTGGGCACCGGCATCTCGGGCGCCGACGGCCAGTACCTCGTGCAGGTTCCGGTCAAGAACGCGGGCGCGTACGAGATCCGCGTCGACGCACCCCACTACGAGGCCGCCACCCGCACGGCGACGCTCGGCGGCGCCGAGGTCTCGCGCGCCGACAGCGCCCTGCGCACCGGCCGGGTGACCGCGTCACCCGACGACGGCTGGCAGCTCGTCGTCCCGGCGGGGGAGCAGCGCACCCGCACCTTCACCCTCGCCAACTCCGGACTCGCCGCCGACTACACCGTCGCGGAGAAGGACGGTGCCGGCTGGCTGACGGCCGACCCGGCCGCCGGCCGGCTCGCCACCGACGCCACGCAGAAGGTGACCGTCACCTTCGACGCTTCGGACGCCACACCCGGCTCCGTCCTGCGCGGCATCCTGCGGGTGGCGTCCGAGAGCGGCCGTGCGCCGGTCCTCGACATCCCCGTCACCGTCGCCGTGCCCGCCTACCGCACCGCGATCGACGCGGGGTCCGGCGCCGCGGGACCGGTGGCCGACTCGGCCGGTGACCTCTGGGCCCCGGACCGGGCCTATACCGAAGGCTCGTACGGATATCTCGGCCGCACCGGAACCGTCACCACCCGAAAGTCCATCGCCGGCACCGACGACCAGGCGCTCTACTCCAGCGCCGCGAAGGGCGCCTACGAGTACCGCTTCGACGGTCTCCCGAACGGCGCGTACCAGGTGGAGCTCGGATTCGCCGAGCTGAGCAACACCCAGCCCGGCAAGCGGGTGTTCGACGTCCTCGCCGAAGGCGTCCAGGAACTCCCGGACGTCGACATCGCCCTGGAGGCGGGCGGCACCTACCGCGCGCTGGCCCGGACGTTCACCGTCCACGTCGGCGACGGACAGCTCAACCTGCGGTTCGCGAGCCCCTCCGACCAGCCGCTCGTCAACACGATCCGCGTCACCCACCGGCCCGACCTGGGCTGACCCCGAACCCCGGCACGGGTGCGGACGGCCTCCGGGCCCGGCCCGCACCCGTGCCGGCCCTGCAAGAGAACCCTTCGGAAAGAGAGTGCGTACGTGAGACAGCAACTCGCGCGACGGCTAGGCCTGCTGGCCGCCGCGCTCACCCTGGCCATGGGGGTGCCGCTCCTCGCGGCGGTGCCCGCCTCCGCGGACCCGGCCCCGACGCCCGCGGCCCAGCTGCTGGGCAAGGCCGACACCGAGGTGGTCCGGCAGCTGGACAAGAAGGACACCACGACGTTCTGGGTGCAGCTCGGCTCCAAGGCCGACACCTCGGCCGCGAAGGGGGCGAAGACCCGGGTGGGCCGGGACAAGGCCCTCATCGCGGCCAAGAAGCGGCACGCCGCCACCACCCAGGCCGGCATCGAGGACCTGGTGAAGGAGGCGGGTGCACACTCCACCTCGTACTGGATCAGCAACACCCTCAAGGTCACGGGCGACAAGGCGCTCGCCGCGAAGATCGCCGCCCGCCCGGAGGTCGCCTCCATCGCGGCCGACAAGCTCCTCCAGCTGCCCGAGGAACTGCCCGCCGAGCAGGAACCGACGGTCAACGGCGTCGAGTGGAATCTCGACAGCATCAACGCGCCCAAGGTCTGGGACGAGTTGGGCATCAACGGAAGCGGCACGGTCGTCGCCAACATCGACACCGGCGTCGACTACCAGCACTCGACGCTGATGAACAAGTACCGCGGTCTGAAGGCCGACGGCACGTACCAGCACGAGTACAACTGGTTCGACGCCACCGCGAGCTGCCCGGGCGACGCCCCCTGCGACGACCACGGGCACGGCACCCACACCATGGGCACCATGGTCGGGGACGACCGCGACGGCAACAAGATCGGTGTCGCGCCGGGCGCCCAGTGGATCGCCGCCAAGGCGTGCACCCCGCTCGGCTGCGAGCAGGACGCACTGATGGCCGCCGGCCAGTGGATCCTCGCGCCCACCGGCCGCAACGGCGACAACCCGCGCCCGGACCTGGCCCCCGACGTCGTCAACAACTCCTGGGGTGCCGACATCATCGACACCTGGTACAAGGACATGGTCCAGGCGTGGACCGACGCGGGGATCTTCCCGGCGTTCTCCAACGGCAACGCCGGCCCCGACTGCGCCACCGCCGGTTCCCCGGGCGCCTACACCAACAGCTACGCCACCGGCGCCTTCGACAGCGCCGGCGACATCGCGTACTTCTCGTCCCGGGGCACGGGCGAGGACGGCGCCGTCAAGCCGGACATCGCGGCCCCCGGCGTCGATGTCCGTTCGGCCGCCCCCGGTGGCGGATTCGCCGTCATGTCCGGTACGTCGATGGCCTCACCGCACACCGCCGCCACCGTCGCCCTGATGTGGGCGGCATCCCCGGCGATCCGCGGCGACGTCGCGGCCACCGAACGCCTCCTCGACCGCACGGCTCACGATGTCGACGACATCACGTGCGGCGGCACAGCCGAGAACAACAACGTGTTCGGGGAGGGCCGGCTCGACGCTTACGAGGCCGTCGCATCCGTCCCCCGCGGCCCGCTCGGTGGTCTCCTCGGAACGGTCACCTCCGACGGCGCGCCCGTGGCCGGCGCCACCGTGGAACTCGACGGCCCGATGAACGCCCTCGCCGACACCCGCGCCGACGGAACGTACAGCCTGCCGAAACTGATGGTCGGCGACTACGGGGTCAAGGTCACCAAGTACGGCTACACGCCTGCCGCGTCCACCGTCACGGTCACCGAGGACGCCACCACCACGCGCGACCTGAGCCTCGCCACGGCCCCCACGGGCACCCTCTCGGGCACCGTGAGCACCCTGTCCGGCCCCGAGGCCGGTGCGAGGATCGAGGTGGCGGGCGCCCCCGCCGAAACCGGCACCACCACCGCGGCCGATGGCACGTACCGGCTCGAACTGCCTGCCGGAACATATCTGGTGACGATCACTCCTGTCTCCCGGTGTGCCACGAGCGGATCGTTCAGTGTCCAGGTTTCCGAAGGCGACGGCAGCAGGAACCTCACACTGCCCAACCGCGGCGACCGGTTCGGCACCGTGTGCCGGACCACCCACGACACCGCGTTCCCGTCCGGTGCGACCAAGCTCAGCACCAGCAGTGACTACGACGGCTCCGCAACGGTCAAGTTCCCGTTCCCGGTGGCGCTGTACGGCAAGACGTACACACAGGCCGCGGCGAACGTCGAGGGTTACCTCAGTTTCGAGCAGTCCGTCAATGTCAGCGCCAACCGGAACCTGCCCTTCACTGGATTCCCCAACGGCTCGCTCTACCCGTTCTGGGACAACCTCCAGCTGGCCACCGACTCCGGCGACATGTACTGGTCGTCTCGTGGTGCCGCCCCGCACCGCGAGATCGTCGTGGAGTGGCGCAACGCGGTGCCCAGCACCGCGCGCACCCAGAAGCTCGACTTCTCCGTGGTGATCGGCGAGGACGGCACGTACTCCTTCCACTACCGCAACCTCATCGGCGGCGACTACGCGCGCGGCCTTGGCGCCACGATCGGCGCCGAGAACGCGGACGGCACCGACGCCCTGCAGTACTCCCTCAACCAGGTGTCCGTGAGCGATGGCACGGCCGTGGAGTTCACGCCCACCCGCAGCGCCGCCCTGACCGGCACCGTCACCGACGGCAACGACAAGAAGGCGCTCGCCGGAGCCACTGTCACCGTCGCCCACGACGGCGAACCCGTGGCCACCGGAACCACCGGATCCGACGGCACCTACCTGGTGCAGACACCCGTGACCAGCGACAAGACCGACTACGACGTCACCGTCTCGGCCGGGCACTACACGTCCCACAGCGGCACCCTCGCCCTGGCGGCCGGCTCCACCGAGCAGCTCACCGCGGCGCTCGCCACCGGAAAGGTCAGCGCCACCCCGGCGGCCGCGACCACCGTCGTCGTCCCCGCCGAGCAGAGCAGACAGCGCACCCTCACCCTCGCCAACTCCGGTTCCGACACCGGCTACACGGTCACCGA
This sequence comes from Streptomyces poriferorum, assembly GCF_019399235.1. Taxonomy (GTDB): domain Bacteria; phylum Actinomycetota; class Actinomycetes; order Streptomycetales; family Streptomycetaceae; genus Streptomyces; species Streptomyces poriferorum. The sequence goes on from NZ_JAELVH010000015.1 coordinate 9,399, forward strand.
GACGGGCGGCGCCACCTGGTTCGGCGCGGCTCCGGCCGAGGGCCGGATGGCGAAGGGCGGTGAGCAGAAGGTCGTCCTCACCTTCGACACGCGCGGCGTCGCGCCCGGCACCGTCCTCAAGGGCACCCTCGTCGTTGCCTCCGACAGCGGCCGCGCCGCCGAGATCAAGATCCCGGTGACCGTGTCCGTACCCGGCTACCGAACGGCGATCGACGCCGGCGGGGCCAAGGCGTACACCGACTCCGCCGCCGACAGCTGGACTCCGGACCGGAAGTACACCGCCGGCTCGTACGGCTTCGTCGGCCAGTCCTCGAAGACGAGCACCACCAACGCCATCGAGGACACCACCGACGACAAGCTGTTCCGCACCGCCCGGGAGGGTGCCCTCGAGTACCGCTTCGACCAGGTGCCGGACGGCACCTACCAGATCGAACTGGACTTCGCCGAGGTCGGCAAGGTCCCGGCAGGACAGCGCCTCACCGACGTCCTCGCCGAGGGCTCCGTCCGCCTGCCCGACCTGGACATCGTCGCCGAGACCGGCGGCAGCTACCGGGCGCTGGCCAAGTCCTTCACGGTCACCGTCACCGACGGCCAGCTGAACGTCCGGCTGGTCGCCACCGGCGCCGAGAAGACCCTCGTCAACGCCATCCGCGTCACCCAGCGTCCCGACCTGAGCAGCTGATCCCCATGAGGAAAGCAGACGTGAACCGACACAGAACACCCCGGTGGCGAGGACTGCTCACCACCGCGCTCGCCACGACCCTCGGCGCCCCCTTCCTGGGCGCCCTGCCGGCCGTCGCCGCCGAACCGGTCCAGCCGACCACCTTGCAGAGCAAGGCGGACAGCGCCCTGCTCAAGGACTTCACCCGGCACGACAAGGTCTCGTTCTGGGTGCAGCTCGCCTCCCAGGCCGACACTTCGGCTGCGAGGAAGGCCCCCACCAAGACCGGCCAAGGCCGTGCGGTGCTGAAGGCGAAGACCGCGTACGCCAAGAGCTCGCAGCAAGGACTCACGGCCCTGCTGAAGCAGGCCGACGCGTCCTACACGTCGTACTGGATCAGCAACACGGTCAAGGTCACCGGCAGCAAGGCCCTCGCCGCGAAGATCGCCGCCCGCCCCGACGTCGCGTCCATTGAGGCCGATGACACCGTTCCCCTGCCCCCGACGGCGAACGGCACCAACGAGGCCAAGGTCGGCGGGATCGAGTGGAACGTCGACCGCATCAACGCGCCCAAGGTGTGGAACGAGTACGGCGTACGTGGCGAGGGCGTCGTCATCGGCAGCATCGACACCGGAGTCGACTTCCAGCACCCGGCACTCGCGGCCGGCTACCGGGGCCTGAAGGCCGACGGCACGTACGACCACGCCTACAACTGGTTCGACGCGACCCGCACGTGCGGCACGACGCAGCCCTGTGACGACCAGGGGCACGGCACCCACACCATGGGCACCATGACCGGCGAGGACGGCACCACCAACACCATCGGGGTCGCGCCCGGTGCCCGCTGGATCGCCGCCAAGGCGTGCACCACCGAGAACTGTCCGCGCGAGGCGCTGCTTTCCGCCGGGCAGTGGATGCTCGCACCGACCGACGCAGACGGGCAGAACCCGCGGCCCGATCTCGCCCCCGACGTCATCAACAACTCCTGGGGCGCCGACAGCCTGGACACCTGGTACCAGGCAATGGTCCAGTCGTGGCGGGACGCCGGGATCTTCCCGGCCTTCTCCAACGGCAATGCGGGACCCTACTGCGACACGGCCGGGTCCCCGGGCGCCTATACGAACACGTACGCCTCGGGCGCCTTCGACAGCAACAACAAGATCGCTTCCTTCTCCTCGCGCGGTCCCGGCGTCGACGGCACGGTCAAGCCGAACATCGCGGCCCCCGGCGTGAACGTCCGCTCGGCCGTACCCGGCGGCGGCTACGCGGCCAAGTCCGGTACGTCGATGGCCTCACCGCACACCGCGGCCACCGTCGCCCTGCTCTGGTCGGCGGCACCGGGGCTGCGCGGTGACGTCCCCGCCACCGAAGCGGTGCTGAACAAGTCCGCGGCGGACGTCGACGACACCACCTGTGGCGGCACCACGGCCTTCAACAACGTGTACGGCGAAGGCCGGCTCGACGCGTACGCCGCGGTCAACGCCGCCCCGCGCGACCACATCGGCGCCCTCACCGGCACCGTCACCATCGGCGGCGAGCGGGCCGCCGACGTCGAGGTCTCCGTGGCCGGTCCCACGCACGCCACCCTGACCACGAAGAAGGACGGCACGTACGCCTTCCCCCGCCTGGTCTCCGGCGACTACACGGCGACCGTGACCAAGTTCGGCTACGTCACAGACACGGCCACGCTCACCGTCACCGACGGCGGCTCCGCCACCCACGACGCCGCGCTCGCCACCGCCCCGACCGGAACCGTCACCGGTACCGTGCGCAGCGACTCCGGCACCGAGGCGGACGTCGCGATCAAGGTGCAGGGCACCCCGGTCCGCGCGTCGAGCGCAGCCAACGGTACGTACGAGTTGACACTTCCCGTGGGCAGTTACCAGCTCAGCCTGACACCGCTCAACCACTGCGCGGCTACCATCGGCATCGCGCTCGATGTGGCCACGGGCACAGCCGCCAAGGATGTCGCCCTTGCCACCCGCAGCGATGCCTTCGGGACCACGTGCCAGCAGGTGTCCGCGGAGTTCCCGACCGGCGAGACCAAGCTCGACCTTCTGCAGCCGTCCGCGGCGTACTCCGCCGTGACGGCGCCGTTCCCCATCGCCCTGTACGGCCACACGTACGACAAGGGGTGGATCACCCGCGACGGACAGGTGATCTTCGGCTATCTCTGGCTGGCCGACAACACCCAGCTGCCGAACAAGTCGCCCGCCAACGGTGCGCTCTCCCCCTTCTGGGACCAGCTGGCCATGGACGACTCCTCCGGCATCTACACCGCGGTACGCGGCACCGCCCCACACCGTGAGTACGTCGTCGAATGGCGGGACATGCTCATCGCCCGCGACCCGAGCGAGCGCATCGGCTTCGCCGCCGTGATCGGCGAGGACGGCACGTACACCTTCCACTACAAGGGCATCGACCCGAGCGCCAAGGGCTTCGAGCAGGCTACCGGTGCCACCATCGGCGCCGAGAACCACGACGGCACCGACGCGCTGCAGTACTCGTTCAACCAGCTCTCCGTCCGCGACGGCATGGCGATCCGCTTCCGGCCCGAGGGCCACGCGGTCGTCTCCGGCACGGTGACCGACGCCAACGACGGCAAGCCGGTCGCCGGCGCCACCGTCACGGTCGCCCGCGGCGGCACGAGCGTCGGCACGGCGACCACCCGGGCCGACGGCGCGTACCTGACGCAGGTCCCGGTGACCGCGGCCGCCGACCACAAGGTCACGGTCACGGCGCCGCACTACGCCACGGCGACCCGCACGGCCGAACTGGGCAACCTGTCCGCGCTGCGCACCGAATCCGCCCTCACCACGGGCGCGGTGCGGGCCGACAACGGTTCCGGGTGGCAACTGGTCGTTCCGGCGGGCGAGCAGCGCCGGCGCACCCTGACCCTCACCAACGGCGGCTCGTCCGCCGCGTACACCGTCGCGGAGAAGTCCGGCGCCTCCTGGCTGAAGATCGCCCCGGCGTCCGGCACGCTCGGCGCGGGCGCTCAGCAGCAGGTCACGCTGACGTTCGACACGGCGGCGGCCAAGCCCGGCACCGTGTACTCCGGCACCCTCGTGGTGACGTCCGAGAGCGCCCGGACACCGACGTTCTCGTTGCCGGTCAAGCTGGTCGTCCCCGCCTACCAGAAGGGTGTGGACGTCGGTGCGGACACCGCGTCCGTGGACGCGCTCGGCGACACCTGGACCCAGGACCGGCCTTACGCGGAGGGCGCGTTCGGATACGTGGGCGACACCACCGCCCTCACCTACACCCGTAAGGACATCGCGGGTGCCGTCAGTTCCCAGGAGCAGCAACTGCTGCGCTCGGGCCGGGAAGGCGTCAGCGAGTACCGCTTTGGTGCCGTGCCGAACGGCGTCTACCAGGTGGAGCTGGGCTTCGCCGAACCGGCGGGCGTGAAGCCGGGACAGCGTGTCTTCGACGTCACGGCCGAAGGCGTGGAGAAGGTCGCGGACGTGGACGTCCGCCTGGAGTCGGGCGCCGCCCGGACCGCGCTGTCCAGGACGTTCACGGTCAAGGTCACCGACGGCCGGCTGGAGGTGGGCTTCAAGGCGGTCACCGGCACGACGTTGGTCAACTCGATCCGGGTGACACAGCGCCCTGACCTGACGAGCTGACCCAGCACGTCCGCAGGCACGAACGGGCCCGCTCCGGAAGCAATCCGGGGCGGGCCCTGCCGCATCGGCCGGGGGCCGGTGCCGCGCGTCGTTCAGTCCGCGCAGGCGCGTTCCTCGTGCCGGGCCCGGAGGGCGTAGTCGTTGAGGATCAGCGACAGGCTCGACGTGAGGCGCCGCGCGTAGGGGACGTGGAGGGACTCGTTCGGGCCGTGGGCGTTCGCGCCCGGGCCCAGCACTCCGCAGGCCAGGAACTGCGCCTCGGGGAACTGCCGGGTCAGCTTCCCCATCAGGGGTATCGTGCCGCCCTGACCGATCCGGGCGACGTCCGCCCCGTCGAAGCAGGCCCGGCTCGCCGCCGACAGTGCCGCCCGGAGCCACGGCTGCTCGGCGGGTGCGTGCCAGCCGTCGGCGACGACCCGGTCGGGCGTGAACCGGACCGACGTGCCGTACGGCGGGTCCGCCTCGAGGATCCGGCCGACCTCCGCGAGGGCCGCCGCGCTGTCCACCGTGGGCGGCAGCCGCAACGAGACCTTCACGCGCGTGTGCGGACGCAGTACGTTGCCCGCCGACGCCACCGGAGGAATGCCGTCGGCTCCGGTGACCTCCAGACTGGGGCGCCAGGCCCGGTTGAGGAGAAGCTCCTCGGGGTCGCGCGTCACCGGGGACGCGTTCCCGTACCAGTCGAAGCGGCCCCAGACCTGCTCGCCCAGCAGCGCCGCCGCCTCACGTGTCTGGGCGCGGCGCTCGTCCGGCACCTCGCAGTGCAGAACGTCCGGGCGCAGCGAACCCGTCGCCCCGTCCTCCAGCCGGTCCAGCAACCGCCGCAGCACCCGGAACGACGACGGCACCACGCCGCCCGCGTCCCCGGAGTGCGCGCCGTCGCCGAGGACCCGCACGTCGAGCGTCCCGCCGCAGGCCCCGCGCAACGACGTGACCAGCCACAGCCGTTCGTAGTCGCCCGCCCCGGAGTCCAGGCAGACCACCAGGCCCACCTCGCCGATGCGCGGCGCGAGCAGGGCGAACCAGTGGTCGAGGTCGGGGCTGCCCGACTCCTCACCGGCCTCGAACACGCCGACGCAGCGCGGCCGGGCCGCGCCCTGCTCGGCCAGCGCCCGCACCGCGGTCACCGACGCGGGCAGCGCGTACCCGTCGTCGGCGCCCCCTCGGCCGTACAGCCGGGGGTCGTCGTACACCGGTTCCCAGGCGGTGCGGCCCTCGGTCCAGCCGTCGCCCTCGGGCTGTTTGTCGAGATGGCCGTAGAACAGAACGGTCTCCTGCGCAGGCGTGCCCTCGCCCGGCACCTCGAAGAAGATCAGCGGTGTGCGTCCGGGCGCGCGCAGGACCTCCACCCGCAGGCCGGGCAGCGGCACGTTCCGCAGCCACGCGGCCGCGGCGTCGACGGCCCGGTCGAGGTGGCCGTGGGCCTCCCAGTCCGGGTCGTAGGCGGGGCTGACCGCCGGGACGCTGATGTGCTGCCGGACGAGGGGGAGCACCTCCGTCTCCCACTGGGCGTCACAGAAGTCCCGTACGGGGCCGGCGTCGGCGACACCGGCCGGAACCTGCTCAGGCATCGGCGAGGGCCTTCGCCGCCGGGGCGAACTCGATGCCGAGCAGCTCCTCCACCGGCGCGTACACCTCGGGCATGTACATCGTCCGGGAGAGCAGGAGGTTCTCGGCCGGGGCGACCAAGACGCTGACCTGCTTGCCGACCTCGACGTCGGCGGAGGCGAGCGGCTGCCCGGCCTCGTCGAACGTCGTGATCAGATCGGGGAACGACGCCCGGCGGACACCGGCGACATCGAGCGCCATGTACTCGTTGACGATGTACAGGGTGGTGCCCGCCGCGTCGTCGAGGACCGCGACGCCGACGTCCAGGCCTTCCCGCTGCTCGCACCGGTACTCGAGCACCGTGCCGGTCACGGCGATCTCACCGCCGAGGTGCTGGGCGGCGCCGAGCACGCCACCCGCCAGGAAACGGCGGCCCAGTTCGATGGCGAAACCGATCGCGCCCGGCGCGCCGTTGCGCACCGCGTAGCCGACCTCGACGGGGTTGCGGGCCACGCCCACCCAGCCGCCCGACTCGACGGAGGCGCGCCGGACCACGTTCGACGTGGCCTCCAGCCGGCCGGAGACCGAGCCCTCGACGTACGCGTACGGCTTGCCGCCCGCGTAGCCCTGGGTGGAGAGGTAGTTCTCCTCCTGGTGCAGGCCCATCGCGCCCATCACGCTGGACGGGTGGGCGCGGCCGTTGCAGGCCAGGTCGATGACGGGCAGGCCGGTCATGGCCGAGTGGAACCAGCCGTTGATGGTGGTCTCGGCGCCGTTCTCGTTCGTGTGGAGCGCGACGAGCGGGCGCGGCAGGTCACGGCGGAGCAGCTCCAGGGCACGCAGCAGATGCGTGGGCAGCACCTGCGGGTCGGGCGCCGCCGGGGCGCCGACCAGGGCTACCGTCGCGGTCAGGTCGTCGGCCGCGAACTCGTCGGCCGACCACAGCTCAGGTATGCCGATCTGGAGGGCCAGTTCGGCGGTGCGCAGACCCCGCTCGACGAATCCGCCGCCGCCTCCGCCGAGTACGGCACCGCCGTACACGGCCGCGCGGATGTCGTCATGGGTCAACTGTCGCTTCACGGGGTTCTCCCAGGGTGGTTCTGTACAGGGGTGCGAGAGGAGGTACGGGGGCGCGGCTGCTTGGCCTACTTGGCGGCCTTGAACACGCCGTTGCCGAACGAGTAGAGGGCGTCACCGGCGATCGCGCCGCCGGCGAAGACCTCCAGGTCGTCCTTGGCCTTCGGGCCGAGGACGCGCGGGGCGAGGACACGCACGGCGACGCCGGCGGCGACCATCCAGCCGGCCATCGGTGTGGTGATCAGCAGCCCGGTCGCCAGCAGGATGCCGAGCTGGCGCTTCGGGCCGCCGATCAGCTGCACGAGCGCGCCGGGGATCGCCCACAGGGCGAGGTCCCGGGCGGTCTCACCGGACGGACCCGCCTTGATCGCGGCGACGTACGCGGCGTCGATCGGGGCGGTCTGCCCGTTGTCGAAGAACATCCGGTACGACACGAGGACGACGACGATGGCGACGCCGAAGCCGATCATCGCGGCGATCAGCTGCTGACGGCGGCCCTCCAGCTCGAAGGCCGGGTCGGCGTTCTCGCCGCGCAGCAGATAGCCCGCCTTCAGGTCGTAGCCCATGTCGGCGAAGGCCGGACCGGTCGCGGCGGTGAAGCCGGACAGGACGACGAGCGCCTCGGGCGGGAAGCCGATGAGGATGCCGAGCAGCAGCGTGATCAGGGCGATCGCGAAGGCGGGGAACCAGCCGGAGTGCATCGACGCGATGCCGACGAGCAGTTCGTGCAGGAACGCGGCGACGGACGCGTACAGGAGGAAGCCGATCAGCATGCCCGGGCTCATGTGCGTGGCGGCACCGGTACCGAACGCCAGCAGGACCGAGATCACGAGGTAGGCACCGAAGCCCAGCCGCATGGAGCGCCCCAGACGTCGGGCGCCTTCCGGCGCGCCGGCCGGTCCGGTCGCGCGGGCGTCGCCCGCCGGGGTGCGCCGGGCCTGGAAGATGGTGCGGCCGACCTGGACGAGGGCGACGAGGCCCGCCCCCATCATCATGCCGTGGGGCAGGTACATGGACCCCAGGTCGAGGCCGAACAGCGGGTCGGCGTACTGGTTGAACAGCAGGCCCACGCCGAAGGCGGCCATGGCGCCGAGACCGCCGATCAGGGCCACGCCGAACGCCGACATCGGCAGTGTGAACGCGGCGCCGACCAGACCGGTCAGCAGACCGAGGCCGAGGACCTTGGCACGCCGGCCGCCCTCGTCGCCCGCCTTGATGGCCTGGGCGGCGGCGAGCCCGGGCGGCCAGGGGTTCTTCGCGGGGAAGGCCGGGGTGTCGTACATCCGGTAGAGCAGCCAGGCATCGACGAGCATCGCGGCGGCGACCCCGATCAGCATCGGGATGATCATGTCGTCCATCCCGAACAGGAACGGGATCCCGATCGGCAGGAACAGGCTGTTCGCGGCGCCGAACGTGGCCGAGGAGATGCTGGTCTGCGCGAGGTTCTGGGCATGCACCGAACGGAAGCCGCGGAACATGACGAGCGGTACGCGGGCCAGCGTCATCGCGGCCAGGGCGCCGATCAGCGAGGTGCTCGGGGTGACGCCGAGCGTGGCGAGCAGCTGTACGCCCACGATCGCCCCGAACACGCTGAGCACCACGGTGAGGATCAGATTGCCGGGGGCGAGGGCGCGGGGATGGCGCGGGTCCGCACTCGCGGGGTGCGAGGTCTCGGCCTGGGGAGAGGCGTCAGTGCTCATGGGTCTTCGGTACTCCCGTGCGGGTGGGCGCTTGTCAGTCGCCTGGGGAAGTTCTAAAATATGGAACAGCATCTGAGTATCTGGATCTCCCTGGATCATCCACATGGCTCATTCCGCCGTCAAGGGCTGAGCCCGGATTCTCGGAATGTGGGCGGTCCGGAGCCACGGACGAGGGGCGGTCAGGAGCACGCCCGGGCGCCCTTTACGATCGGACGACACGACTCGGGGGAGCTCGGGGGAGGCGGGAGAACGGTGAGCACACTCGCCAACGCGCGCGATGTCCTGCAGTTGATGGCGCGTCTGCAGCGCGATCTGACCGTGACGGATGTCGCGGGGGCGCTCGACCTGCCCAAGAGCTCCGTCTCACGGACGCTCAGCATGATGGCCGACTACGGCTTCCTCGACCGCGACCCGACGAGCCGCGCCTACCGCCCCGGCGTCCTCGTCATGGAGGCCTCGTACCACTTCCGTGCCTCCCGCAGCACGGCCTCCCTCCTGGAGGAGGAGGTGGCCAGGCTGGTCGCCGACATCGGGTACACCGGGTACGTGGACGTGCTCGACGGGCCCGAGTCGCTCGTGCTCCACATGCGGCTCGGCACGACCGGTGCCCTCCAGGCGTACACCCCGGCCGGCACCCGGGCACCGGCCTACGCCAGCTCCATGGGGCGGGCCCTGCTGGCCCGCCTGGACGACGCGCAGGTGCTGCGCCTCGTCGACGCGCGCCTGGAGCAGAGCACGGGCTCGGCGCCGCGCACCCCCGGTGAGCTGACCTCCTGCCTGGCCAGGGTGCGTGCCGACGGCTGGGAGTCCTCGCGCGGCGAGTACGTTCCGAACGTCGCCGGCGTCTCCGCGGCCGTACTCGACAGCGACACGGGACAGATCTTCGGCATCGGAGTCGCGCTGCCCGCGCCCGAGCTGCACGACGGGAACGCGGCCCGCTTCGGCCGGTCGGTACGGGACGCCGCCCTGCGCGTCGGCAAGCGCATCGGCGACCCGTACTGGCTGCGGTACGTCGAGACCGACGCCGGCCGCTGAGGCGCCCTCAGTCCAGCAGGGGCCCGAGGGCGGCTCCCACCAGCGCGCCCGGCGTCAGGATCGGCACGGTGAGGCCCGCCGCGCGCAGGGACCGGCGGTGCCGTTCCCCGTACCCCATGCAGTCGAGCATCAGGGCGTCCGCGCCGGCCTCGAGATGGGTGCAGGCCGCCGCGAGCAGGGCCGCCTCGTTGTCGGCGTACGGCGACGCCGTGGTGAACGCGGGGTCCGGAACGACGGTCCGCCACTTCTCGCGCGCCTCGGTGACCTGCTCGGGCAGCGGGACGACGAACCCGACCCGGCTGCCCCGCAGGACGGTGCCGACGTACCCCGTGACGAGGGCGTCCGGCTCGACGAGCCGCGCCCGCCGGGTCCGCAGGCCGGGGAACTCGCCGGTACACAGGAGCACCACGACGTCGGCGCCCGCCTCCTCCACCTGATCGATACGGGACTGAAGCGCGGCGCCGACGGTGTCCGCGTCCAAGGTCACGGGACTTCCGTCGGCCAGGCGGCTCAGAAGGGTCGCGCGTCCTTCCGTCGCCCCGAAGCGGAGCTCGGTCTCCCGGCGGGTGAGACCGTCGAGCACCCCGGCGTGCCGTATGCGTGCGGTCGCCGGCAGGTGCGCCTCGATTGCGTCGGACAGGTCCGGGCGGGGGGCCTGACCGATGGTCAGGAAGGTGACCGTGTGCACGGCGCGCCTCATCTCTGTTGGTTCCATATATTGAGCAAGAGTTGCGAATTACTGTAGTCGGCGGCGCCGTGTGGGGGTAGAGGATCTGTGGAGCGCAGGCAGTCGCCCGCCCTCGGCACGCAGAGAACCCCCTGGGCCCTGCCCAGGGGGTTCTCTGCGTGGCTTCCCGGCGATCAGCCGGGTGGGGTCAGGACAGCTTGAACGTTGTCATCTGGTGGATGTTGTTGTCCGGGCTGAGGACGCGCCCGCCCAGCTCCTCCGCCATCCGGTCGTAGCCGGTGGTGTTGAAGTTGAGGGAGATCATCTCCTGTGCTCCGTCACCGTCGAGGTCGGCCGCGAGGTAGTTGCGGCCGCCCGAGGCGTTGCCGGAGCCGACGGCGCTGCTGAAGGAGTCCCCGCTGGTGAGGATCGCGGGATCCCATGCCCCCACACCACCCTCGACGCCGCCGGCCAGCAGCTTCCGGCCGCCGGGACCGGTGATGAACTGGGTGGTGCGCAGTGGCGCGGACACTGAGCCCTTGCCGTCCTGGCCGTCGGCGCCGAAGACGCGGATGGTGCCGAAGCTGGTGGAGAGCAGGCCGTCGTCCGCGTCACCGGTGAAGAAGTTGCCGTGCGACCAGGGGCTGCCGGTGACCTTCTGGTGCAGCAGCTCACCGGTGCGCCCGTCACGGATTTCCGCGACGACGAACGCGGACGCGGCAGAGGTCGAGTCGAAGTCCGGCACGGCCTCCACGATCCACGTGTAGACGACTGCGTGGCCGTCGGCATAGGGGATGTCCGGGGAGGCGAAGACGGCGTGGTCGAGGAGCGCGCCGTGGATCTTTCCGTCGACGGCCTGGGCCGGGGCCTTGGGCGAGGCGGTCCAGCGGACGTTGCCGTTCTTGCCGTTGAGCGCGACGCCATCGGCCGAGGCGGTGTCGAGGTTGATCGCACCGACGCTGGTGTACTGGGTGTAGACGCGCCCGTCGGCGGTGGTGGTGTCGGAGAAGACGACATCTCCGGCGTCGGCGGGGGCCGCGTACTGCCACAGCTTCTTGCCGTTGCCGTTGTAGACGCGCAGGGCGTCGGTCGGGACGAGGATCTCGTCCTTGCCCGTGCCGTTCACGTCGGCGACGGTGACGGAGCGGACGAACGCGCCTCCGCCGTCGATGGTGGTCAGCGTCTTGCCGGTGCGGCTGTCGAGGACGGTGGTGGCGGTGTCCGCCGCGACGATGATCTCGGGCTTGCTGTCGCCGGTGACGTCGCCGGTCGCGATGGCGTGGACCTGGCCGGCGACGGTGGCCTGCCACAGCTTCTTGGGCTTGCCGGTCAGAAGCGAGGTACCGGAGTAGGCCCAGACGCCGTGCGAGGTGCCGCCGGCGACGACGTCCTGCTTCTTGTCGCCGTCGACGTCGAGGGCCTGGGCGAAGGACAGATCGCCCTGGAGCGGCGTCAGGTTCTGCTCGGCGCCCTTCGCGAGGTCGAAGGTGCGGACATTCTGTTCTTGGTCGATGACCCGGACGTGCTGCCCGCTCTTGTCGCTGAAGACCTGCTGGAACATCGGCGACGCGGTGTTGTCCCGGTGCTGCCAGCGCACGGCGCCCTTGCCGTTGAACACCGTCAGGTCGGCCCTGCCGCCGCCACCGGCGTTTTCGGCGGTGTCCATGCCGCTGTCGTTCTGCGAGGAGGCGGCCAGGCTGCCGTCCACGATGTCCAGGCGCCAGGTGCTGGCACCGTCCTCGGGGTTGTCGGCGTTCCGCTTGGTGGTGTGTGACCACAGGGCTGTGTCGGGGCTGGTGCCATCGAGGACGCGGACGGTGCTCGCGTTGACGTAGAGGTTGGAGTCGAAGGCGGATTCCGCGACCGCGTACTCGGTCTTCTTGGTGCCCTTGAGGTCGCCGATGGTCATGGCGGTCGGAACGGCGTTGGAACGGTTGTCGAGGGTGGCGCGGGCGCCGGTGCCCACGGCGTAGGAGACGATCTCGTAGCGGACGCCGTCGGTGGGGTCGGCCTGTTCCAGGGCGACCAGCCGGTTGCGGGTGGTGTCCAGGTGCAGCTGGCGGCTGTAGAGAGTGCTGTCGGTGTGCCAGCCGACGGACCCGTCCGTCACATCGAGTACGAGGGTGCGGCTGCTGCTCGGCGTGGTGGCGGTCTTCTGCAGGTCCCAGGAGACCGCGGCCTTGCCGGCGCCGGCGGACTCCAGCGCACCCCAGGTTGCCTCGGTGCTCTTGGTGTCGTACGTCCACGTGGTGGTGGGCGTCAGTGCGCCGTCGGCGTAGGAGAAGCGGGTGCCGGTGAGGGTGGCCGTCTCGCCTGCGGGGGCGTTGACGTTGTACGTCGGGGCGTTGCCGACGAGGAGGGTGCCCTCGACGAGCTTGACGCCGGTGGCGTACGAGTACAGCTTCGACCAGAGCATCTTGCCGGTCTTGCCGTCCAGGACGGTCACGAACGTACCCGTGGGCAGCGACGAACCGGGCGAGGTGATCGGCCGGTAGGGTGCGGAACCGACGCTCGCGGAGAAGACGAGGTCGGCCGTGCCGTCGCCGGTGAGGTCACCGGTGTCGAAGCCCTGGTCCGAGGCGGGCGTGAACGGGCTGACCGCGCTGTAGCCCATGACGATGTGTGCCGGGTAGGGCTCGACCTGCCACACGCGGAGCGGCTTGGCCTGCCAGTCGGTGTAGAGGGACTGGTTGCTGCGGGTCCACGCGGTGGTGCCGTCCGCCTTGTGGAGCTGGACGTTGCCGAGGCTGTGGACGGTGAAGTAGCTGCCGTCCGAGCCCGCGGGGACCGTCGCACCGATACCGCGCACACCCTCCAGGGCGGAGGTGTTGGTGAAGGTGACCGGGGCGGAGGCATCGGTCCCGGCCGCGTCGAGTCCGGAGACCGGGGCATCTTCGTCGCCGTCGCTGTCACCGGCGTTGATGGGCTTCAGGTTGTCGCCGTAGACGTCGACGCCCATGTGCGAGGCGAGCTTGTCGGCCTGCTGGCTCGTGAGCTTCATCGCGGAGCCGTCGTCGCCGGTCGCGGCGAGTGCGTGCGGGGCCGCGGTGAGGGCGAGGCCGGCGGCCACCAGGGTGGAGGCCAGGCGCAGGGCGCGCCTTGAGGTGTGGGTTCTCATTACTTGGCTCCCTGCGCGATGCGGATGGCGGAACCGTTGGTCAGTACCGTCTGGTTGAATGAGTACTGGAGGGCGTCGGTGCCGGTCTGGTTCTCGATGCCGACGGTGGCCTTGCCGCCGTTGCCCGGGACGGTCTTGTACTGGAACGTGATCGCACCGGTCGCCTCGTCGAAGACGGCCTCGAACGTGGCGCGGTTCGTGCCGCCGTCCGCGAACAGCATGTTGTTCCAGACCACCGCGAAGGTGCGCTTGCCGGTCTTGCCGGTGGTGGCGGTCTGCACGCTGGACTTCTTGTCGAGCATCAGGTCGTCCCAGAGCGGCGCGACGATACCGTCGGGCTTCGCGGCAGCGGGCAGGGCGGTGTTGACATAGTCACCGACGCGCGGGGCCAGGAAGTTGATCAGGCCGTTCGTGGTGACGGCGGCGCTGTTGTAGGAAACGCCGTAGAACTTCACGGGGAAGGGCAGCGTGACGTTCTTCGCGTCCTCGTCACCGGACAGGGCGACCTTCGTCGAACCGGCGATCCAGGCGTACGTGCCCGGGGTGCAGCTGTTGCCCGAGGCGTCCGAACGGGCCGGGAGGCGCACGTTCATCGTCTTGTCGGCGTCAATGGTCAGCTTGGTGTTGTCCACGCCGTTGCACAGCACCGGGACAGCCGGTGTGGTCGTGATCGTGAACGCGCCCTCCGAGACCTTCGGGAGGGTGAAGTGCCCGGCCGTGTCCGTCTTGACGGCCGGGACGGGGGTGCCCTCGACGGTGACGGTGGCCTTGGCAAGCGGCTTGCCCGTGACGTCCAGGACGGTGCCGGTCACGGCGTGCAGCGGCACGGCGTCCAGGGCGATGTCCTGGGTGAGGGACTGGCTCTCGGTGACGGTGACACTGTCGAGGGTGTCGGTGGAGTAGCCGTAGCCGCCGAACGAGAAGTCGTACGTTCCGGCGGCCAGGGTCAGCCGGTAGGTGCCGTTGTCGGCGGTGGTCACCGAGCGGGTGGTGCCACCGGTGGTGGCGCTGACGGTGACACCGGCCAGCGCGGTGCCGGTGGCCTTGTCCGTGGCGGTGCCGGTGATGGTGGCCGCGATGTGCGGGGCTTTGTCGATGGAGGAGAGGATGTCGAGCTTGCCCTCGCCCCACACGTTGTTCATGCCTGCGGTACCGCCGCAGTGCGTGTCATCGACGTCGGACGCACCCTGGTTCAGCAGTGCGCGGGTCTCGTCGATCTTCCCGATCAGGGAGGGTGCGGCCGACCACAACAGGGCCACGGCGCCCGCGACATGCGGGGTCGCCATCGACGTACCGGACTCGACCATGTACGTCGAACCGGGCCAGGTGGAACGGACGTCGACGCCCGGGGCCGAGATGTTCGGCTTCATCGAGTTGTCGACGAGCGAGGGGCCGAAGCCGGAGAAGTTGGCTATCGCGCCGTTCACGTCGTAGGCGCCGACACCGTAGGCGGGTGCCTGCGAGCCGGGGGCGTGGGCGGTGGAGCAGGTCGCTCCGTCACCGTCGTTGCCCGCGGCGAACGCCTCGAAGATCCCGGCGGAGTTCCAGGCCTCGACGATGTCCTGGTAGAAGGTGGTGTCCCCGCCGCCCCAGGAGTTGTTCACGATGTTCGGTGCCAGCTCCGGGCGGGGGTTCTGCCCGGTGTGGTCGGTCGGGGCGAGGATCCACTGACCGGCCTTGAGAAGGTTCTGGTCGGAGCACTCGTCGCTCTCGCAGCCCTTGGCGGCGATCCACTTGGCGTTCGGTGCGACACCGACGCCGCCCTTGCCGACCATGGTGCCCATGGTGTGGGTGCCGTGGCCGTTGTTGTCGCACGGGGTGCCGTCCGAGGGGCAGTTGCCCGACGGGTCGTAGAAGTTGTAGTCGTGGGAGAAGGACCCGTCGCCGTTGTTGCCCCGGTAGTTCGCCACGAGATCCGGGTGGTTGTACTGGACGCCGGAGTCGACGTTCGCGATGACGATGCCCTCACCGCGGTCCTGGTACTGCGACCACACCTGATCGGCCTTGATGTCCTTCACACCCCACTCCGGGGTGCCGTCGTCAGCAACCGAAGCGCCGCTGACCGACGTCGCGGGGGAGACGTTGCTCTCCGTCTCGTCGAGCTTGTAGGTCTGCTCCTTGACGATACGGGCGACATCCGAACGCTTCGCCAGCTGATCGACCAGTGCCTGGTCACCGGTGACCTGGACGGCGTTCGCGATCCAGTAGTCCTGGTGGCCGACCTTCTTCTTGTCGAGGAAGGTGTTCAGCGACTTCTGGCTGGTCTTCGCGTGGGCGCGCAGCTCGCTGTACGCGGACTTCGCCTTTGCGGCGTGGGAGTTCTTCTTCTTGGCGGCTGACAGGTCCGCCTGGTCCTTGAGGACGACGAAGAAGGACGCCTGGCCGCCGCCGTCAACGGCGTTCAGCAGCGCGGAGTCGACCTTGGGGGACGGCGCGGTATCGGCTGCGGCGGCCGCGGGAAGCGGCGCGGTCAGCAGAGCGGTCACCGTGAAGGCGGCCGCCGCCCAGACGGCGCGGCCACGCCGCGGCGGTGGGGACAGGTGCATCGGGGGAGCTCCTCCAGGAATGGAACGGGGGACTCCGGACACTAGACAGACGCCGTTACTCGGGCATTACAGTGCGCGGACGGCCATGGTCGGGCAACCACGGACAAGCAGGCCGCCCGTCAGCAGCGGATCCGGCGTGTGCCTTTCAGGCGTGGCCGGCATCGCGCAACAGCTCTCGCGCCCAGGCGGCCCGGCTCGTCCCGGCCGGGTAGGGAAGGCGCTCGGCCAACGACTCGGCCCGGGCCAGTTCCCCGGCCCCCTCGGCTTCCTCGGCGAGCACGGTCAAGGAGGCGCCGAGTGCGACCCGGGCCTCCACCTCGGCAAGATGCTCCCCGGTACGTTCCGCCCGCGACACCTCGGCCAGAGCGAGCTGCCGGGCGGATGCGGCACGGCCGGAGAGGAGTTCCCCCCAGGCCGCCAGTACGGGTGCCTCGTCGCCGAAACGGTCCAGGGTCCGCAGCACTGCCTCCGGACGCCCCATGTGCAGAGCGAGTTCCGCACGTGCGGTGCGCACCGCGTGGCTCGCCCGTCGGTCCCCGAGCGTGGTGGCGGCCGACTCGGCGCGATCCAGGAGGACCTCGGCGGCGGTCTCCTCGTTCATGGCCCACCGGGTGCGGGCCAGCGCCGCGAGCGCGTACGGAAGGCACCAGGCCTCGGCCGGTTCCGCTCCCGCGACCGCGGCCTCGGCGAGAGCGCGGGCCTGTTCGGGCTCTTCCAGGAGCAACCGGAGTTCCGCCAGGTTCGCCCGCTCGAAGGCGGCAGCTGCCGGGCCGCCGGACCGTTCGGCGAGGCCGAGGGCGCGCTCTCCCCGGTCGATCGCCTCGCGTAGTCGGCCGGCGCGACGGGCGTTCTCCCGCAGCATCGACAGGACCGATCCGAGCAGCGTCGGGTCTCCGTAGGCCTCGGCCGGTACCAACGCCCTGTCGCCCGCGGCGCGGGCCAGGTCGAAGTGGCCCGCGAGCCCCAGATTGCTCGCCTGAAGGACGAGGGCGCGGGCCTTCAGCCCGTGGCTGGAATGTCCCGGTACCTCGTCCGCCGCTGTCAGGGCGCGTTCGGCGGCGGCGCACCCGTCGTCGTAATGGCCCTGGGTACTGAGGATGACGGACAGCGTCAGGAAGTGACCCGCCGTCGGTTCGGGAGAGGTTTCCTCCGTCACGGGATGCTGCCGCAGAACGGCGAGGCCGGGTGCGGGGGAGCCGGTTCTGACCAGCATCTCCGCCAGCAGTGCCGCTGCGAGGACGCGGTTGTCGTGGTCGTCGAGCCGTTCGAACTCGGCCAGGGCCGGGCGCAGGGCGCCGACGGCCTGCTCGAAGTGGCCCATGCTGCGCAGTACCTGGGCGTGCGCGAGCCGGGCGCGTCCGGCGTCGACATCGAGCCGGGCTATCAGGTCCCGGTAGTAGCGGTCGGCCGTGTCGTTCGCGTACAGGGCCGCGGCCCGTTCCGCCGCCAGGCGCAGGTACTCGGCCGCGCGGACGTCGTCGGCGCGCGCGAAATGCGAGGCGAGTGTGTCGACGGCGTCGGGACGGCGCCGGCGCACGGCCTGCGCGAAGGCGCCGTGCAGGTGCCGGCGGCGGACGGCGGACAGCCGCTCGTAGCAGGTGAGGCGGACCAGCGGGTGCCGGAAGGCGATTCCTGTCTCGTGCCGTCCGGTCACGACGACGGTCCGTTCCTCGATGAGCGCGGCGCCGATGGCCTCGTCCAGAGCGGCGATCGCCGCGGCCCCGGAAAGCGGCGGGTGCAAGCCGTCGGCGGCCACATCGAGCAGCTCGGACAGGGCCGTCTCGGCACCGCCGACGGACAGCGCCTCCACCACGCGTCGCGTGTTCCCGTCGAGACGCGCGAGCTTCTCCGCCACCAATTGCCGCACCCCGTCCGGCGCCACGCCCTCGGGGCCGTCGCTGCCCAGGTTCCGGGCGAGTTCACCGGCGAACAGGGGGTTGCCCAGAGACAGTTCCCACACCCGGTCCCACCGCTCCGGGCCGTCCGTACCGGCCCCGGGAACCGAGGGTGCGACATCCCGCGCCACCGCCAGGCACGCTTCCCGGTCGAGGCGCTGGACGACCTCGTGCGCGACCTGCGGCTGTCGCAGCAGAGCCGTGAGATCCACGACCCGAGGACCGGACTCGGCCAGCTCCTCGGCCCGGTACGTCACCAGGACGCGCAACGGGAATCCCGGGCGCGAAGCGTGCCGTGCCAGATGGCTCAGCAGTTGGTACGAACCGGAGTCCGCGGCGTGCAGATCGTCCAGAACCAGCAGCACCGGCTGAACAGTGGCAAGTTCGGCGAGCAGGCCGGCCGTCGCGCCGAACAGCCGGTCGCGTTCCTCCTCGGGGCTGCGGTCACCGAAGGACCGTATCTGCCCCAGCGACGGAAGGAAGGCCGCCAGTTCCGGGAACTCCGAGCCCACACGGGCACGTTCGGCAACATCGCGCTCGGCCAGCCAGCCGTCGAGAGCCTCCGCGAAGGCACCGTAGGGCGTGTGCCCCTCCGCGTCGTGGCCGGCGCCCCAGAGCACGGCGGATCCGGAGGCGGCCGCGAGCCGCGCGGCCTCGGCCACCAGCCGGGTCTTTCCCACACCGGCCTCGCCGGTCAGTATCCGGACCGGCGGCCCCCCGGCGGTGAGCAGCTCGTGCAACAGCTCGTCCCTGCCCCGCAAGGGGGCCACGTCCGGGCTCTGCAGCGGTGCGGGCAGCGCCACCCGGGCCGGACCCGGCTTGCGTGTGGTGGCCAGGGCGACGCGGTGCAGGCGCTCCGTCTCCGGACCGGGCGGGACGCCCAGCTCGGCCGCGAGCGCCTCACGGCACAGGTGGTACTGGCCCACCGCCCGCCGTCGCAGACCCTGGCGTATGTAGGCGTCGATCAGGATCCGGTGCGCCGCCTCCTCGGCCGGGCTGGAACGCAGGACGTGTTCCGCCGTCGCCGTCGCCTCCTGCAGAGCGCCCCGCTCCAGGTGGGCCGAGGCCAGCCCCAGGTGCATCTCGTTCGTCAGGGCGGTGAGCCGTGCCCGCCGCGGTTCCGTCCACGACAGATACCGGTCCTCCGGCAGCAGCTCACCCGTGAACAGGGCCAGGGCCTCCTTCAGCGCGGCGGGGTCATGCGAGGCCAGCGCGGATTCGGCGGCCTCTTCGGCATGGTCGGTGTCGACCCATACGGTGGCCGGGTCGAGAGCGAGCATCGCCCCGTCCGACACGAGGTACGACGACGCGGCGCGCGGGGCGAGCTCGGGCTCCAGCGCGCGCCTCGCCGCATGCAGCGCGACGCGGAGATTGCCGGCGGCGGCGTGCGGATCGGTGTCCGGCCAGCAGAGGTCCATGATCTGCTCACGGTGCAGCCGGTGGCCGGGAGTGAGAGCGAGCAGCTTGACCAGTGCCTGGGCCGTCAGCCGCGGCCATCTGCCGGTCGGTTCGGGACAACCGTCACGCGATACGCGGAAACGGCCGAAAAGGTGCAGACGCAGCAAAGGGGCGACACGGTGACCGTTGGTGGGGGGTGTTTGCTGCGTGTTCATGGGGGCGCCACTGTAGCCGAGCACCCTGAGCCCGTAGGGCCCGGGGCGCCGTGCCGGACAGCGCCTCCGTAGGCTCGTGGGCCGCGTGAGCCCAGGTCAGCCGATGGCCGAGTCCCGCACGGTGCAGGTGTCGGTGTCCGCCGGGCACCAGTGGGTGCGGCCGCCCACCAGATGAAGTTCGAGATCCGCGTCCCGCATGCCGTTGCGGTCGAGGGCGGCTCGCAGCGCCGTGGGTGCCGGCTGGGGCGGCAGCCCGAGCACGCCGATGACCACGACGCCGTTGCGGCCCTCGACGGAGGCGATCTGCCATTTCCCGGTGGCGGCCCATCTCTCGGCGACCGGGCGGGCGTCGGCGGCCAGGGAGCGGTCCCTGGCCACGGTGATCGTCCCGGTGGTCAGCGGCACGGCGATCAGGAGCATGAGCCCCACCACGGCCGCCAGCGAACCACCGTGGAACCGGCCCACGGCGAAGCCCGACTCCTGCGCCACGCCCCTTACGCCGAAGACGAGGAAGACGATCGTGCCGGTCGCCACGATGGCCGCCACGTTCGTCGCGAACAGCAGCGTGGACTCTCCGGCGTCGTGATAGCGGCCCACCGTGAGCAGGAGCCCGGTCACGGCCAGCGGGGGCACCAGGGAGATGGCGATCGCCACACCCGGCAGCGTGTCCGAGATGTCCGCACGCACCAGCGCGAAGGCGCCCACGGTGCCGGTGGCCAGCGCGGCGAGCAGGTCGATCAGACGCGGGCTGATCCTGGACGTGACCTGGCTGTTGGAAGCGAACGAGTCCGGCGGGGCGGCGATCCAGCCCAGCAGCATGCCCACCGCCACCACGGCCAGCGCACCGCCCAGCACCAGCAGTACGCACCGCACCACCTGCGACCTGTCGGCCAGGACCAGCGCCAGGGCGCTGCCCAGGATCGGCGTCATCAGCGGAGCCACGATCATCGCCCCGATGACGGTTGCCGTCGAGTCGCCGACCACGCCCGCGCTCGCGATGACCGACGCCAGGACGAGCAGTCCCCAGAACCGGGTCGAGCCGGGGCTGCGCAGCCCCTTCTCGATGAAGAGCGCGTCGCTCATCCGGCGGAGAGTGGCGGCGTCGACGGATGCCATGGGCGTTCTCCTTGCCGAAAACAGCTCGGGGACCGGGCAGGCGCGGACCGGCCCATGCCGGTCCGCGCCGCCGTGGCCGGTCGGATCAGGGAGTGACGATGGTGAAGTCCGGGTCCGGGGGGCTGAGATGGCCGAGGAGTTCGGTGACCTTCGCCGCGTCCCCGGTGATCGTGGCGCGTCCCGGGAGTTCCGACGGGGGGAGGCTGCCCAGCAGGACGGCACGCAGCGCGGCCTCGTCCAGAGCAACCTCGACGTCGGGGGAGGAGACGGCCGGTCCGGTCCCGGCGATGTGGGTGAGCACGCCGTTGCGCAGCCGCAGGGTGACGGGCTCCCCGCCCGTCACGTTCCAGCGCACGCTGATGTCCGCGTCCCAGCTGCGAGGACCGTCGACCCGGATGGCCAGGGCGTCGAAGAGCTGGTCCAGCGACAGCGCGCGGAGGAAGTCCGCAGACGCCGTCGTGGTCGGCGACCCGACCGGGCCCCGGCGGAGTTCCAGAGCGCCCGTCAGGTAGAAGTTGCGCCAGGTGCCGTTCTCGCTGCCGTACCCCAGCTGCTCCAGCGCGTCCGCTTGGAGAGCGAGGGCCTCCGCGTGGGTCGGGTCGGCGAAGACGACGTGGTTCACGACCTGCGCGACCCAGCGGAAGTCGCCTTCGGCGAACGCGTCACGCGCCCGGCGCACCACCTCGTCGGCGCCCCCCATGAAGTCCACGTACCGCTTCGCCGCCTCGACGGGCGGGTGCTCCCACAGATGGGCCGGGTTCCCGTCGAACCAGCCCATGTAGCGCTGGTAGACGGCCTTGGTGTTGTGACTGACGGAGCCGTAGTAGCCGTGGGTGTGCCAGGCACGCTCCAGCTCCGGAGGCATCTCCATCGCCTCGGCGATCTCCAGGGGCGTCATGCCCTGGTTGATCATCCGCAGTGTCTGGTCGTGCAGGTAGGCGTACAGGTCGCGCTGTTCGGAGAGGAAGGCCTGCGCCTTGTCCCGCCCCCACACGGGCCAGTGGTGGGAGGCGAAGGCGACGTCGGTGGAGTCGCCGAACAGGGTGACCGCCTCGGTCAGATACATGGCCCAGACCCGCGGGTCGCGGACCTCCGCACCCCGGAGGGTCAGCAGGTTGTGCAGGTTGTGGGTCGCGTTCTCTGCGAGGCACAGTGCCGCATGGTCGGGGAAGTGGATGTTCAGCTCGGAGGGGGCCTCGGTGCCGGGGGTGAGCTGGAAGACCATGCGGATGCCGTCGACGGTCTCCGTCTGCCCGGTGCGGGTGATGTCGAGCGTCGGCGGGATCAGGCCGACCGATCCCGTCGAGGTCGTCTGCCCCAGCCCTGCACCGATCTGTCCCTGCGGGCCCTTGGGCAGGGCGGCCCCGTACATGTAGGCGGCGCGTCGGGCCATCGCCGTGCCCGCGTACACGTTCTCGCTGACCGCGTGCTCCAGGAAGCCCTCCGGCGCGATCACGGGCACGCCCCCGGCGACTTCCTCCTCGGTGAGCACGCCCTTCACCCCACCGAAGTGGTCGACATGGCTGTGCGTGTACAGCACGGCGGTGACCGGGCGGTCGCCGCGATGGCTTCGGTAGAGCGCGAGGGCCGCGGCGGCGGTCTCGGAGGAGATCAGCGGGTCGATCACCAGGACGCCGCGCTCGCCCTCGACGACCGTCATGTTCGACAGGTCGAATCCGCGGATCTGGTAGATGCCCTCCACGACCTCGAACAGTCCGTGGTCGGCGACCAGCCGGCTCTGCCGCCACAGGCTCGGATTGGCGGTGGGCGGGCAGTCCTGCGCCAGGAATCCATAGGCATCGAGATTCCAGACGGACGTGCCGTCGGCCGTACTGATCTCGCTGCTCTCCGCCGTTCCCATGAACCCGCGCCGGGCATCGTCCATGTCCTGGGTGTCATCGAACGGGAATCGGTTCAGAATCTCCTCGTTGGCCCGGCTGATGGAGGACTCAGCAGGCTTGGGATGCGTATTCCCGGTCATGGTGTGCTCCCTCGCGGCAGGGTGGGGCAGCCTGTCGGCAGCCCTGTCCGCCAGCCTTGCCGCAGCGTCACTCCCCTGCCAGCAGTGCTACGCCGAACGGATCAGGCGGCGACGCGGCCGGCGGCCGGCCGGGGGCGGCACACTCCGGGCGGAGCACATGAGGAGAGGCGGCCGGGCTCCCCAAAGCCGGCCGCCTCCCGTTCATGTGTTCCGGATCAGATCAGCAGCGGCCCGCCGGGCGGTCGCGCTTCACGAGGTTCGTGTAACCGGTGGTGCCGTCGAGCCACAGGACCCGCTGACCCTCGTCGGCCGTGCCGAACGCCTGCTCGCCACGGTTGCAGGACATGCGCTGCGGGCCGCCCTTGCCGTCGGGTGAGACCTGGTACAGCTTCGCCATCGTGTCGTTGGCCCACCACGTGGCCGGCGGGGTGGCCGTGATGCTGACCGCGTCGTCCGAGGCCGTCAGCGTGTAGGCGTAGAGGGAGCCTTCGCCCGCCTCCGGGGTGACGGTGACCGGGTTCGAGCCGTCGAGGTTCGCGCGGCGCACCGCGGCCTTGCCGGTGTCGGTGGCGTCGTCGTCCTCGATCCAGAAGACACCGTCGTCGGTGATCGCGGTCTGGCCGATGCCCATGACGCTGTCAGCGACGGGCATCTGCGTCTTGGCGCCGGTG
The DNA here is from genome assembly GCF_019399235.1 of Streptomyces poriferorum. Taxonomy (GTDB): domain Bacteria; phylum Actinomycetota; class Actinomycetes; order Streptomycetales; family Streptomycetaceae; genus Streptomyces; species Streptomyces poriferorum. Next base: position 32,656 of record NZ_JAELVH010000015.1, read on the forward strand.
GCTCCGTCGAAGACCTCGACGCCGACGTTGAAGTTGCCGTTCGCGTCAGGGGCCACCTTGGCGTAGGCGATCTTGCCGTCCTTGATGGAGGGCAGGCCCGAGATGTTGTAGGGACGGCCGCCGTCGACCAGGCCGACCTCGCCGGTCTTCATGTTGACATACCGGACGTTCGTGACCCCGAACTGCGGGTTGAAGGCGGTGTAGGCGACCCAGTCGCCGTCCACGACGAGGCTGGAGACGTCGCTGCCGATGCCGTCGACCATTTTGGCGAGGCCGCCCTTGACCGGGCGCGCCATGATCCTGATGCCCGTGCTGCTGTAGTCGGCCCACACCACCGTCTTGCCGTCGGTGTTCGCGTAGACGTTGTAGTCGCCGTTGTTGGCGCTCACCAGCTGCGGCTGGCCCTTGCCGGACGTGTTGCCCAGCCACACCGAGTACGGCTCGCTGCCGTCCTCGTTGGAGTTGGAGACGGCGTACTTGCCGCCGCCCGCGCCCACGCCGGTACCGGCGATGTTGACCTTGTTCAGGATCGTGTCGGTGTCGACGCCGAGGGCCTTCTCCCAGCCCGGGACGATGCCGTGCGCGTCGAACGACTTCTTCACGGTGTTCAGCTGGGCCTTGGTGACGCCCAGCTCCTTCGCGGCGGCGATGACCGCGGCGCGGCCCTCGGTGAAGCCGTCGAGGGGGGTCATGTACGCGGACAGGGCGCGGTAGACGATCTGGTCGGCGAGCTCGCCGCCGAGGTCCTGACGCATGTCCCACAGGGCGCCGGAGAAGATCGTGGAGTTGAGGTGCACCCCGCCGTTGTCACCGCCGTAGGTGGCGCCGATGAAGTTCTTCGACGTCGTGGCACCGTCGTTGAGGTCACGCAGGGCGCAGTCGCGCGGGCTGAGCGTGGTGCAGAGGTCCTCGCCGAGCAGACCGGCGTCCGGGTCGTCCATCGAGACGTGATTGGCCTCGAGGTCGATGGCGTTGCCGAAGTAGTCGGCGAGCGCCTCGTTCATGGCGCCGGACTGGCCCGCGTAGACCAGGTTCGCGGTGTGCTCGACGACGCCGTGCGTCATCTCGTGGCCGACGACGTCGGTGTCCGCGGAGAAGGTGCGGAAGTCACCGCCGCCCTGGCCGTACACCATCTTCTGGCCGTCCCAGAAGGCGTTGTTGTACGGCTGGCCGTTCTGCACCACTCCGACCAGGGAGTAGATGAACCCGTCGTTGCCGTCGAGGCCCTTCCGGTCGAAGTGACTCTTGTAGTAGTCGTAGACCTTGCCGGCCGCCCAGTGGGCGTCCACGGCGCCGGAGTTGGTGTACTCCTCGCCGAGTTCGGGCGTGGCGGGGCTGAACGGCTGGACGCCGGTGGGCCAGTTGCCGGACGCGCTGGAGACCTCGCGGCCGCGGGCGTCGTAGGTCACCAGCATGGGGCCCTCGTACGGGGAGTCCGCGGCGCGGCGACCGTAGTCCCTCATCTGGAGCGCGCCCTTGGTGTCCTTGTACAGGTTGAGCTCGACCTTCTCGCCGTTGTAGCGAGTGCCGGTGCCCTTGACCACGAGCTGGTCGGCGGCGGCGGTGGATGCCTCCGGGGCCTTGCCCGTCTCACCCGTCGCGGATGCGGTGGCGGAGGTCGCGCCGAACGTCTTGATGTCGCTGTACTGCATGACCGGGAAGCCGGAGTGCGCGTCGATGTATACCTGCTGCTTCACCGGCTGCCCGTCGACCGGGCTGATGCCGGTGACGGTGATCTGCCGGGTCAGTACACCGGTGCCCTGCGGGAGGATCGTGACGCCCTCGGCGGTGCCGGTGAGCGTCTGGGCCCCCGGCTTCTCGCCCTTGGCGGGGGCCTTGAGCAGGCCGCCCTTGCTCAGCTGCGAGCCGACCGCGCTGACGGCCCGCTCGATCGCCGTCTTCTCGGAGACCTTCGGGGCGACCGTGTCCAGCTTCAGCTGGGTGAAGAACTTGCCCGAGGTGCCGGTGACGGCTCGCTTGCCGGACTTCTTTTCCATCCGGACGACGTACTCGCCGCCCATGACCGTGACACCCTTGTACTTCTGCTGGAGGCGCACGGTCTCGCGCCCGCCCTCGGCCTGGGTGTCGACGACCTTCAGGTCCCCCGCCGGGTCGGCGATGTGGTAGCGGCTCTTCTTCGCCTTCAGGTGGCTGCGGGCGGCGTCGGCGGCGCTGCCGGTGGCGGCCACCGGCTCGTTCAGGTCGGTGACGAGCGAGGGAGTCTCGGTCTCCGCACCCGGCGTCACGTCGGACGAAGCGGACGCGGGGGCGGTGTCCGCGTGGGCGGCCGGTATCGCCGTCACCAACAGGCCCGCGGCGGCCAGCACCGCGGCGATGCCCTGGCCGACGATCATGCTGCCGGATCCCTGTCCTGCTCTGGCTGATCTCTTGCGCGATGAACTCCGCACGGTGCCCCTCCGGTGCCACTACTGCATGAACGGTTATCGGATACCGACATGCAAGTGCCGGAACAGGGGTGTGAACAATGCGTTCCGGGTGTGCACTTGTGGACGTCCACACTTGTGTGGCCTGCATTGACAGGTAAGAATTCGGCCAGTGGGGCTGACTGGGTGGGACACGCAATGGCAGGCGCTCGGGCTCGGAGCGGACGAACTCCGGGTGTACGAAGCGCTGCTCGACGCACGCGAAAACACCTCCCGTACCGCGCTCGCACAGTCCCTCGGACTGACCGTGCGCCGGGTCACGAGCGCGCTCGACCACCTGGCCGAGCACCACTTCACCCACCCGGCCCGAGGAACGGCAGGGCTGCCCGCCGCTGTGGCTCCCGCCACCGCGCTGCGTAACCTGATTCACCTTCGGCAGGCCGAACTCTTGCACAAGTCAGCTGAGTTGGAGGAGCTGACCGGATCCGTCGACCGGATCGCCGCCCAGCTGCTGAGCTCCGTGAACACCCCCCGGGCCTCCGGTATCGAGTCGGTCCGGGGCGGCGCGGCGATCGCCGCGCGGGTGGCCTCGCTCCTGGTGTCGGCGAGCGAAGAGGTGGCACTTCTGGACCGGCCGCCGTACGCGGCCAGTCAGCCGGACGGAATGCCCGCGCCCCTCGACGTGGCCGAACCCGTCCGGCGCGGGGTCCGGGTGCGCGTCGCGGTGGACCGGGAGGGGCTGAGCTTCCAGGGGCGCGCACGCGGCCTGGGCGATCTGGCCCTGCAGGGCGTCCAGATACGGGTGGGAACGGATCTGCCGACGAAACTGATCACCGTGGACCGGCGGGTGACGCTGCTGCCGCCGACCGACGCGGCGGACCCGACGGCCTCCGCGCTGGTGGTGACCGACTCACTCCTGAGCAACGCGCTGGTGCCCCTGTTCGAGGCGGTCTGGGAGCGGGCCGTTCCCATCGGCTCCGTCACGCACGACCGCATCACGGACGAGGACCGGGAACTGCTGACCATGCTCGCTTCCGGCCTGAAGGACGAGTCGATGGCCCGGCGCCTCGACATCCACGTGCACACGGTCCGCCGCCGCATCACCCGCCTGATGCAGGCCCTGAACGCGGAGACCCGGTTCCAGGCCGGGGTACAGGCCGCGCTACGGGGCTGGCTGACCGTGTGAAACAGGCCGGTCCAGGGGTTGTGAGCCCCCGGCCGCCCGGGCCTTGACGGCCGGAATATGATCACGTCGATCGGCCAGGGGGGCCAGATCCTTGAGGGCCTCTGGGGGCGACGCCGTGGGTGTCATCGTGGGTGCAATTGTTGCGGTATTGGTGGTCGTGGGCGTGTGGTGGGTCGTCAGGACCTACAACCGGCTCGTCCGGCTGCGGAATCAGACGCAGGCCTCGTGGGCGCAGATCGACGTGCAGCTGAAGCGGCGCCACGATCTGATACCGAATCTTGTCGAGGGGGCGCGCGGCTACGCCGCCCATGAGCGCGGAACCTTCGAAGCGGTCACCGCCGCGCGCGGGGCGGCCGTCAGCGGCGAGCTCGGGGTGACGGAGCGGGCGGCCGCCGAGGACGCGCTCACCGCGACGCTGGGGAAGCTGTTCGCGCTCGGTGAGAGTTATCCGGACCTCAAGGCCGACCAGCACTTCAGCACGGTGCAGGCCGAGCTGAGGTCGGCGGAGGACAAGATCGCGTACGCGCGGCAGTTCTACAACAGCGCCGTGCAGAGCTACCACACCGCCCTGGAGAGCTTCCCGGGGAACATCGTGGCCGGGCTGGGCGGAGCGCACGGAAAGCGGGAGTACTTCGAGGCCGCCGGTGCGCCGCAGGACCCGGTCCAGGTGAGATTCGCGTGACACACATCGAACAGCTCTACTGGGGCGGCGCCGCCCTGATCGTGCTCTGGCTCGTCGTCTTCGGCTTCTCACTGGCCGTCACCCGCAACGGCGTGGTCACACCGGGGCCCGCGACACAGGAACTCGGCGACGAACCCGAGTCGCCGGCCGTGGTCAGCCTGCTCGGCAACGGCTGGCGGGGCGTGGAGCACGCAGCCGCGGCCACCCTGCTGGACCTCGCGGCCCGCGGGCTCGTCGAGCTGCGGCAGCCGGGCGACGATCCGGCCCGCAGCAGCGTTCACGTCACCGAGGCCGGCCGGGCGGCGCCGATGCTGCTGTCCTACGAGCGGCGCGTACTGGACCGCGTCAGCGCCCGCGCGGTGAACGGCGCCGCGCCCATCGGGGCCATCGCCTTCCGCGACGTCAAGCGCGCCGCCGCGTGGAACGCCGAGCTGCGCAAGGAGATCATCGGCGAGGCCCGGCTGCGCGGCCTGTCCCGCTTCCGGTTCGCACCATGGCTCGTCAGCGCCCTGCTGTTCGGCGCGTTCGTGCCCGGTGCGCTGTTCACGGTGGCGGCGGTGATGGGGGGTCACAACGTGCGCGCCGCGCTCGCCGTCGGTGTGGCGCCGGCGCTCCCCCTGATGTTCCTGCTCGGCAAATCACTGGGGGAGCGGGCGACACCCAGGGGACTGGAACGCGCCGGGCACTGGGCCGGACTGCGGTCCTGGCTGACCGCGCACGAGGACTTCGCCCGGCTGCCGCCCGCGGCCGTCGCCGTCTGGGACCGCTACCTCGCGTACGGGACCGCGCTCGGCGTCACCACCCTCACCAGCCGGCTCCTCGGCTTCGACTCGGGAGACCGGCGACGTGTCTGGTCCTCGTACGGAGGGACCTGGCGACCGGTCCGGATCCGCTACCCGCGGCTGCGCCCCGGATTCGGCGGCTCGGCGGTCCACCTCCTGTACCTGGCGTCCGGGGCGGGCGTGGCCGCGGCGGGCCTCTGCGCCTTCGCGGTGCTGCGGCAGCCCGACTGGTCGGTCGGCATCGAGGCGCACAGCGAGGGCGCGTGGCGCCAGCCGGGACTCGTGCTGAGTGCCGGCTGGGTGGGCAGCGTGCTGCTCGGGCTCGTGGTGGCCGGCAAGTTCAGCCGTTGGACGCTGTTGGTGGGGTTCCTGGCGATGATGCCCGGCAACTTCGAGCGGGACGGCCACGGATGGTTCACCGATGCGGCGGCCCACGAGGGGCCTCTGCCCGGCGAGTTGGCGGCGATCGTGGTCGTCGGGGCGCTGGCCGTGTACTTCCTGGTACTCGCCTGTCTGGAGCGCCGGGAGCCCGACACGATCACCGGTGAGGTGCTGCGGATGGAGTCGCGCAAGGGGAAGGGGGCGGCCCGCTTCCTGGTCCTGGACGAGGGGGACACGGATCTGACGACCGCCTGGGCGCTGCCCGCGGCCTCCCAGGGCATCGCGACCGGCGCCCGGGTACGGCTCGGGGTCTCGCGGGGGACCCGCACCATCCGTTCCGCCGAACTGCTGAGGGCCGCGATGCCGGAGGGCGACCGGCTGAAGCCCGCAAAGCAGGACGCCTCCTGAGGAGGAGGCCGGGGCGCCCGGGGCATGCGAGCGCAGCTCCGGGCTCCCGGTTCCTCACCCGCTTTGCTCCGCCGTACCGCCCTGCGACTAGTTTGTGTGCAGGACGGATACGCATGCCCGTGGAGCCAGAGGTCCACGGGGGACGGGAGGACGGGAAGAGTGTCGCTGCGCGCAGGTGACCCGGCCGAGATCGGCGGCTATCCGCTCGAGGCGCGGCTCGGTTCGGGCGGCATGGGCACGGTCTTTCTGGCCCGTACGAGTTCGGGGCGGCCGGTCGCGATCAAGCTGATCCACCAGCAGTACGCGGGCGACGACGAGTTCCGCATCCGTTTCCGTCAGGAGGTGGCGGCGGCGAGGCGGGTGAGCGGCGCGTTCACCGCCGCCGTGGTCGACGCCGCCCCCGACGCCGAGCAGCCGTGGATGGCCACGACCTATATCGAGGGACACACGCTCGCCCAGTACATCGCGGAGCACGGCCCGCTGGACGGAGGGGAGCTGAGGAGGCTCGCCATCGGGCTGGCGGAGGCGCTCCGCGACATCCACCGGGCCGGGGTCGTCCACCGTGACCTGAAACCCTCGAACGTCGTGCTCTCGCCCGAGGGCCCGCGCGTCATCGACTTCGGCATCTCGCGCGCCGTGGACCAGCAGACGCTGACGATGACGGGGCGGGTCATCGGTACACCGCCCTTCATGTCGCCGGAGCAGTTGCAGGCGCCGCGTGGTGTAGGACCGCGGTCCGACGTCTTCTCGTTGGGGACCCTGCTGGTGTACGCGGCGACCGGTCACGGGCCCTTCGACTCGGACAGCCCGTACATGACGGCCTATCAGGTGGTCCACGAGGAACCCTCGCTGGACGCCGTGCCGGTGGCGTTGCGCGCGGTCGTCGAGCCGTGCCTGGACAAGGAACCCGAGGGGCGTCCCTCGGCGGACGAACTCCTCGTGCTGCTGCGGGACCTGCCGGGCGACCTCGGCGGGACCGGCGCGCACCGGGCGGGCGCAGGCCGCACCCGGGACATGAAGACCCAGCATCATCTCGCGACGCGGCCCACCCCGGACCCGACCGCCCCGGCCGGTTCCGGCAACGGCGGCACCGCCATCGGGCGCCGGCTGCGCAGCCGGTGGCGGCCCGTGCTCGCGGCGGCGGTCGCGGTGGCGGCGATCGGCGGGGGAGCCGCCGCGCTGAGGACGGGCGACTCCGGGGGGAACGGCAACAGCGTCGCGGCGCCGGGTGCCGCACTGCCGGACGGTTTCAAGCCGTGGCGCAGGACCGTGAGCGGCGGGGACGAGGACATTCCCGACGAACTGCGATGCGTCGCGCGCGGGGACGCGCTGTTCTGCGGGGGCGGCGGTGTCGTCGCGACCCGCATCAGTGCCGTGGACGGCTCGTCGCAGTGGACGGCGAAGAGCCCGGGGGTCCCCGTCCAGGGCATGCATCTGGTGGGCGTCACCGACGGTACGGTGCTCGGTTACCGCTTCGCCGCTCAGGACGCTCCGCAGGATCCTTCCACCGAGGTGGTGGCCCTCGACGCCGACAGCGGGCGGGAGCTGTGGTCCGTGCCGTCCGGCGCCCAGTCGACCGCGGTCACGGGCCGGACCCAGGACGCCGCCGTGATCGGCTCCGCCGTGGTGACAGTCGACGCCTCCAACTCCCGCTTCGAGGCCCGGGACGCGCACAGCGGTGAGGTCACCTGGACGACCTCGTTCCCCGGGGGTACGCAGTGTGCCCCCGTCCCGGTGGGCCCACGGCTGTTCGCGATGTGCGCGACGGGTACCGAGATCAACGCCTCGGAGGTGCGCCACCCCACCCTGTACGCGGTCGACCGCGCCTCGGGGACACTGGGCAGTCCCCTCGCGGTCGACGGCCCCGCCGTGCCGGTGGGCGTCGCCGGCGGCAGGCTCGTACTTCTCCAGGAGCACAGGGAGGGAACGGGAACGACCGGCTACGACGGGGTGGCGCGGGTCGACCCGGTCTCGCTGAAGGTGACGTACTCCCGGCTGGCCAGGACCTACGCGGGAACGCCAGGAATGGCGGACGGCACCGTGTACGTGAGCGGGCAGACCGGACTCGTCACGGCGCTCGACCCCGCGACAGGCCGGAAGAAGTGGTCCCGGCAGACGGGCGTGGAGGGTGCCGCGGGTCCTGCGGCGGGAGCCGGAGCACTGTACTTCAGCTCGGCATCCGGCCGGGTGGTCGCCCTGGCGCCGAAGGGCGGAAAGGTCCTGTGGACGACGAACCCGCGGGCCGACGGCCTGGCGGGTGAGCAGGGTGCGAGCCCGCGCGTCACCGTCGCGGGGCGTGCGGTGGTCGTGGCCGCGGCGAAGAACACGCTCTTCGCCTTCGACGCGCGGAATCCGCCCGAGGCGGGCTGACCTCAGGCGGGCGGGACGCGTCGGACGGGGCTCACCCGAGCCCGCGGTGGGCGGCCCACAACACCCCGGCTCGGCCGGCGGCGTCGGCGATCAGGGCCGCCAGTTCGGGGTCGTCGGGGACGGGGAAGGACACGTACGCGCCCCGGCCGCCGCCGGCCGGCCGGCCGTACGCCTTCGCGGCCAGGCGGCCGTCCGGGAGAAGCCGGACGTTGAGGGTGGTCAGCGTGAACGCCTCACCGCGCCGCGTGTCCGTCCAGCGGAGCGCCTGCGGGACCGTGACATTGATCGCCAGGGCGGTTACTTCCAGGTCGCTGCTCATGGGGGGCATGTTCTCACGCGAGCTTCCGCAGGCAGCCGACGGCGGCTTTCGCCGGCCCGCGGGGCCGCTCCGGGAAGCCCCGGAGCGGCCGACGCCGTACCACGAAGTCGAGGTGCAGCTCTCCCTGCTGAAGGGCCACCCGCCGGGTGTGCAGTCGCGGGTCAGCCGGTGTTCGGCCGGTGGCCACTCGATGCCGTGCGGCAACTGGGCAGCGCCGCGTGGACGTCTCCGTCGGCGGCCGGGATCAGCTTGATGTGGTCGTCGAACGGTCCTGCTCGTGAGCGAGTCCCGACAGAGTTCCTGGCCAGGGCCTGCCGGTCGGCATCATGGCTGGGGTGGGTCCGGAACACTGGTCGACGGGATGGGGAGTTGATGCATCACAGTGCTGCTGTCAACGGGGACCTGACGCGGCTCGTTCCGACGTCCGAGGACGACCTTCATCTGCTGGCCGGCTGGTTCGCCGACCCCGGCTTCGTGGAGCACTGGGGTGGGGTGCCGGTGTCGCGCGAGGAAGTGGCTGCCAAATACCTGGGGCGTCGCCGCCCGGAGGTCGAGTCGTTTCTCGTGCTCGCGCAGGGAGAGCCCGTGGGCTATGCGCAGTACTGGTACGCGGGCGCTGCCGAAGGCGGTCTCGACCTGGTGCTGGTCGCCGGCGCACGCGGCCGCGGCCTGGGACCGGACGCGGCCCGTGCGCTCACGAACCATGTGTGTGGAATCCTGGAGTGGCAGCGGGTGACGGTTGATCCGGAAGTGACGAACGTCCGTGCCGTGCGCGCCTGGGAGAAGGCGGGCTTCCGGCGCGTGGCGAGCGAGGGGGAAGCCCTCCTGCTGGAGTACCGCCCGGTGGAAGGAGGCTGACGGCATGGCGAACCGATGGGCCGGAGTGACGGTCGACTGCGTCGACGTGGCACGGGTGGCGGGATTCTGGAGCGCGCTGCTGGACCGCCCGCAGGGGCCGTCCGAGCCGGGCTGGATCTACCTCGGCCACCGCGACGACCCGCAGCCCCGCCTCGTCTTCCAGCCGGTGGCCGAGCCGAAACGGGGCAAGGTACGCCTCCACCTGGACATCGCGGTCGACGACATCGAGGAGGGCATGGCTCAGGTCGTCGCCCTCGGCGGCAGGTTCACCGGCGAGCGGCACGAGTACGACGAGGGCGTGGTCGTCGTCATGACCGATCCCGAGGACCACGAATTCTGCATGGCCCAGTACTACTGACCCGTCGCCCGGCGTCAGAGACCGCTGACCTTGCCGCTCGCCGACAACTCGTACACCAGCGTGACCGTGCGACGGCCGCCCGGCGGGAGTGCGACGTCCCAGCGGGCGATGCCCTCGGCGTCGACCGTGTCCGGCGCCGGGGAGCACGCGTTCTTGTGCAGGCGTACCTCCACCGCCGAGACCTCGGAGACGGGGATGCGTTCCCGGACGGCCACCACCCGGTCGCCGTGCTCGCCTGGGGCGGAGAACCGGGACAGGTGGAGCCGGACCGTACGGGTGACCACCGTCCGCTGGGTGAGCCCCGCGACGTCGCGGGACTCCTCGGTGTCCCGGACCACCCGGTAGTCGTCGCAGCTGCCGAAGGCCAGCTCGACGGGCGAGCCCGGGGCGGTGAAGTCCAGCGTGCCGCGGCCGCTGAAACCGCTGCCGCGGACGAGGTCCACGGGCCCGGCGAGCAGCGCGTGGCCGGACCGGTTGTCGAACCGCACCACTTGGGTGACCAGGGGGGACAACTCCGGTGAGCATGCGTACTCGCTCGGTGCGGCCGCGGTGAAGGAGGACAGTCGCACCCGGTGGGCGGCGCCGTCACCGGGGATCGACACCGGTGACGGGGCTCTGAGTACCCGCGCCTCGCCGCCGTCGTCCACGCCGGGCAGGCCGAGCACCGCCGCCGGTCCGAGCGTCCCGATCTCCTCCTCGCGCAGTTCGACCTCGACCGTGCGGCGCTCCGCGGCGGAGCGGTCCTTGAGCGTCAGCCGGTCCTCGTCCAGCCGGGGCGGATCGGTGGCCAGGGCCGAACGCGCCGTCGACAGGGTCAGCCGTACACCGGACCAGTCCTCACCGGTGCGCTGCCAGACCATCGCGTCGGTCTCCAGCGTCAGGCCGTCCCCGTCGAGCACCGCCCGGTAGGCGGGCCGCCACAGGGCGCACGGGGTGAGATGGCTCAGACGCAGCCCGACGGGACCGGCTGCGGCCGTCCTCACGGTCAGCTCGATGTGGCCGACCAGCTCGGCCGGTTCGTCCTCCGACAGATGCAGCGCCCGCTGGACGTCCGAGAGTTCGGCGGCGAGGGCGGTCAGCCGGGCCTGTGCGGAACGGAGTTGCTCGGCGTGTCCGTCGCGCTCGGCGTCCACCCGGTCCAGCTCGCGGGTCCATCGGGCCCGCTCCGTCTCCCCGAATCCCGCGCCTTCGCCGATCTCCCGCAGCAGGTCGGCAGCGAGGCGCCCGAGCAGGTCGAGGCGGGTGTTCAGCCGGTCGCGTCGCTGTCCCAGCTCCCGCTGCTCCTCTTCGAGGGTGTGCACGCGGTGGCGCAGCGCGGAGTCGTCGTCCGTGGGCGGCGACGGCTCGCGCGGCGTCCAGTCGCGGACGATCCGCACGTCGAGCACGGTCGCGGGGTGACCGGAGGTCAGCTCGGCATGGAGCGTCCGGTCGACGGCCAGCGCGCTGACCGGCCCGAGACGCAGCCGCTGGACCCCGGCCTCCAGGTCGAGCACGGTGGAGCGCTCGATGTGGGCACGGTCCTCCAGGCACGTGACGGCGGTGACAGGGAGAGCGATCGGCTTCGGGGCCGTGGACATGAGGTGTGTCAGCTCCTGCGGTTTCCGCCGGCCAGGGCCTTGCCGGTCGGGATACGGATTTCGTAGCCGCCGTCGAGAGCGGCGGTGGCGCCGGCGGGCAGGTCCATTCGCCAGACCCGGGTGCCCGGCGCGTGGCTGTCGGGGCCTTCGCCCTCCTCGGGCACCGTCCAGTCGGCCCGCTCCTCGATCCTGACGTCCGGTTCGGAGGAGACCGGAACGCGCTCGAGCACTTCCACGGTGACGTGCCGCGACAGCCGGTTGCTCAGCTCCACGTGGACGCGGTGGTCGAGCACCGTGGTGTTGTTGCGCAGGCCCGCGGTCGACTCGTGCACGTTCGTACGCCGCGTCACCCGGATTCCCTCGGCCGGCCCGAGCCCGACTCGGCGCTCACCGCCCGGTGCCAGCGTGGGCAGCGCGGCGGTCAGCAGGAACTCGTCGTCGACGACGACCTCCACGGGTCCGGCCAGCAGGGCCTGGTCGGTGGCGTTGGAGAGGGCCAGCGTGGCGTACACGACCGGCTCCACGGAGGGCACGCAGAGGTACTCGGTGCGCAGGCCGACCGGGATCTCGCCGACCGTGACGGTGTGCCAGGTGCCGTCCGACGGGACATCGGCGCGTGCGGCGGCATCGAAACGGTGGTCGAAGGAACCCGCCGACTCGCGGGGACGCACGGCCTGCCCGGGCAGCGGCAGCATGGCCGCCGCCTCGGCGCGGCGGCGGTACTCGACCGCCACCGGATCGGAGGGGGAGCCGGGGAACAGCCGGCCGCGGCGACCGCCCTGCTCGTCGGGGCCGGCCAGCGTCAGGGCGGCGTAGTCGAGTTCGACGCTGCTCGGCTCCGGCGGACCGGCCACCGGCATCGGAGGGGGCGGCGGCGCGGCCATGCCGGGCGCCGGGGGCGCCATGGCGGCGCCGCCGCCC